>NZ_JAQMYQ010000019.1:0-98063 GCF_028369275.1 Mitsuaria sp. RG | reverse complement strand
ATGGGGGCCGCTTTGCGGCCCTGTGGGGGGGGGGGGGGGGGGCCCCCCCCGCCCCCCCCCCCCCCCCCGCTCCTACAGCCCCACCAACCCCGCCTGACGCATGAACGCCAGGTTGTCCTCCAGATGCCAGTCCTCGGCGATGCGGCCATCGGCGATGCGATAGATGTCCATGGCGATGAAGTCGATGGCCTGGCCCTGACCCTGGTGCTCGCCCAGCGTGCCGGTGAAATGGCCGGTGAAGCGCAGCGCAGCGGTGACCCGGTCGCCCGCGACGATCATCTGCAGCACCTCGCAGCGCAGGTCCGGCACCGCCGCGCGGAATGCCCGGGAAGCCTTCAGCGGCCCTTCGACGCCCTGCACCCGCCCCGGCGGCAGGGTGTTGTCGCGAAAGTCGGCGGCCAGCGCGGCGCGGGCCATGGCCTCGTCGCCAGTGTTCCAGAAGGTGTCGTAGCGGCGGGCGGCGAGGATCTGCTGCTGCGCCTGGGCCTCGGGCAGGCTCTGGTCGACCACCAGCGTGACCGGCGTCACCAGTTCGCTGGCGTTGCCCAGATTGGCCGCCGCAGTCAGCAGCAGCGTGGAGATCCAGCGGGCGGCACGCAGCGCCGAAGCCTTGGTTTCGGTGTTCATCCTGATTTCCTTCAGTGCGTTTACAAGGGGGCATGGCGCGGCCGCGAACCATGGACAACAGCCTAACCAGCCCCGACCAAGCGCTCAAGAAGGCACTTTTCACTCACCTGATTACCTTGGAGTAACCCATGGCCCACTACCGCGAATGCCCGGCCTACGACGTCTTCGCCCCGAACTGCCCGGCACGCCTGGTGCTCGATCGCCTGGCCGACAAATGGGTGCTGCTGCTCATCGACCGCCTCAGCGCTGGTGAGCGGGTGCGCTTCAACCAACTGCGCCGGGATATCGCCGGGGTCTCGCAGAAGGTGCTGTCGCAGACCCTGAAGAGGCTCGAGCGCGATGGTCTGGTGGAACGCCAGGTACACCCGACCGTGCCGCCCACCGTCGAATACGCCCTGACCGAACTGGGCGCGACACTGGGCGGCACGGTGGAACAACTGGCGCATTGGGCGGAGTCGAACATGCCGGCGATAGTTCAAGCTCGGCAACGCTACGATAAGAGGCCGGACCCAGGATCCCCCCGCAATGCACTTCCCCTGTAGGAGCGGCCTTGTGCCGCGAAAGGGCTGCAAAGCAGCCCCGCCGATCTTTGCATTAGCGCGCAAATCCCGGGGCCGCTGTGCGGCCCTTTCGCGGCGCAAGGCCGCTCCTACAGGCAAGCGCGTAACCTCGACTTACGGCTGCTGATACTGACTCAGGTACTTGTCCAGCACCGCCTTGTCCCCCGCCCCATCCCCCGCCACCTGCCACAACCGCCGCTCGATGCCCTGGGCCAGCAGGTGGCCCACCGCGGCTTCGATGGCCGACAGCACGCACAGCTGCGCCGGTTCGTTGGTGGTGTAGCCCACCTCGGCCTCGAGCAACTTCTTGAACTCGATGAACTTGAACACCCCGGCGTTCTGCCCGACCGAGTAGATGGTCTTGCTGGTCATCACGTTGGCCAGCACCTGGCCGGTGCGCACGTCCACCGCCCGCAGGTTGACCGTGACCTGGTCGACCCGGTACTCGCGGGACAGGCCGATGCCCAGGTAGCGGGCGCCCTCACCGCCGCTGCGCACATTGGTGTCGTAGGCGATGATGCCGCCCTCAAGCATCAGGTTGGCCGCCTGCAGCGGCGGCAGCTCGCCCTGGATGTTTTCCGCGACGTCGGGCTTCTTCTGCGAGGCGCGGATGATCTTGCGCTCGGTCAGCAGGTTCTGCAGGCCCTCGCGCTCCAGCACCACGAACCAGCCGCTGGCGTTGAGCGCGTCCATCAGCATGCTCGCCGCCCCCTGGGTGACGCTGGTGGAAAACGAGCTGGCCGGGGTCGGCTTGTATTGCCCGGTCTGGTCGCGGAAACCGTACACCACCGCCATCAGCCGGCCGCGGGGCCGGGGCATGTTGACCAGGTCGTAGTAGGTCGAGGCCCGCGGCGTCAGCGTCGGGGTCTCGGGGTCCTGTTCGGCGGGCATCGGCTCGCGCAGGCCGCAGCCTGGCAGGCTACCCAGGGCGGCGAGGACCAGCAGTGTGCTCAGCAGGCGTTTCATGGCGTTCTCTCCCCAGTAAAGACCCGTCCCTCTCAGGGGTTCAGGCCGCTGACCTCGATGATCGAGACTTCCCCGGTGGCCCGGTCGGTGACCTTGATGCTCAGCGCCCCCGAGTCGTCGATGACGTCGATCAGGAAGGCGTCGGTGGACATGCTGCCGGTGTTGCCGTTGCTGATGTTGTCCAGCAGCTGCCCGAGCAGGCGCGACTCGAGCTGGTTGCTGAAGCGCTCCAGGGCCGAGGTGCCGGCGAATGCCGAGCTGCGGTCCTTGAGGTCGGGATCGTCGTAGTCGTTCTGCGCCTGGGCGTTGTTCAGCAGCCAGGTGCCATTGATCGGGTTGCCGCCGAAGGACGGGTTGACCGGGGTGTACACCAACTCGGTGGCCAGGGCCTGGCCACCGAGGCCGGCAGCCAGCAGGCAGGCGGCGATGCGTCGTGCAAGATGGGTGCTCATAGCTCGTCCCTCTCCAGATCGGTTGTGTCCTGCAGCAGTCGTTGCAGCTTGCGCTGGATGATCTGTTGCCTGACCAGGTCGGCGGCCGCGATGGCCTCGTCGTTGAGTTGCGTGGTGTTGGGCGGCAGGAAACGCCGGTACAGCACCTCGCGCTCGTATTCCACCGTCACCAGGCTGCCCCAGCGGGCATCCGGGCGTTCGCGCACCACCAGGTTGAAGTCGAGCCGGCTGGTGGCGCGCAGCCGGTCGCTGAAGGCGTGATAGAAGTCGTGGCCGATGTGCGAGATGGTGTTGTCGACGATAAAACCCATCATCTCGTCCTCGGCACCCGCCCGGGCCTGACCCTGCAGCAGGGCCAGGCACAGGCACAGCAACGTGGCCAGGCGTTTCATGGCGCCTCTCCCGGGCCTGCGTGTTGACGGGCGCCGCCGGCACTCTCGGCAAAGGCCTGCTCGGCGACGAACTGCCAGTCGCTGTAGTGTTCCAGCCCTTCGAAAGCGCTCCACTGGGCGTCGAAGCCACTGCGCTTGAGCGGCGCGGTCTCGGAGCGGCTGTACACCCCGGTGATACGGCCATCGACCGCGCGCAGCAGGCCCCACTCCTCGCCGCCGCCGACCGGGTCCGGGTAGAGCCTGCGCAGGTGGCGCTGCGGCGCCGGGAAACGGTTGTCCTCCACCAGCTCGCCCAGCTCCTGCGGGTACTGGGCCAGGCCCGGCGAGGCGCGGTAGTAGCTGCGCAGGGCCTGGGCATACTGACCACCCACCCACAGCAGCTGGCGCTCGCGCTCACGCTGCACGCTGGTGGCCCACAGGGTGCCGGTGGCCGCCAGGGCCACGCTGCTGACGGCGATCAGCAGCAGCACGCCCAGGTAGGTGAAGCCGGTTTCACCATTCGGCATAGAGGCTGCCATCACGCGCCCTCCCGCTGGCTCCACTCTTGATGTCGGCCACCCCGCCAGCCACGCCCTCGGGCGGCGGCACCAGCTGCCAGGCATCGCGGCGCTCGGTGATCGGGTCGACCGGGGTGTTGCGCAGGTAGCGCTGCTCCACCAGCTGGTCGAGGGAATCGGGGTAGTGCCCGGTGTCGCCGTAGTAGTGGTCCAGGGCCTCGCGCAGCACCGCCAGGCTCTGGCGCAGGGTGGCCTCGCGGGAGGCCTCCAGGCTGTTGAAGTAGCGCGGCATGGCGATGGTCATCAGGGTGGCGATGATCGCCATCACCACCAGCAGTTCGATGAGGGTAAAGCCCTTGCTCGGTTTCATCGCCGTCACCATTGCCCGTAGGGAACGTTGTTGAGGCCCTTGCCGGCGGCCGTGGAATAGACGTCGAACACGTCCTCGCCCTCGCGCGGGTTGTCGGCCGCGCTGTCGTAGGCGCGCAGGCCCCAGCCGCCCTGGTCGTCGGCCTTGGCGGCGCGCAGCGGATCGTGGGGGATGCGCCGCAGGAAGTAGAACTTCGCGCCCTTGGCGCTGCGCACATCGCGCACGCCGTCCACCAGCACCTGCAGGTTCGGTGGATAGCCGCTGCCGTTCAGGCGCTTCTCGATGTAGCCGGCGTCGAAGGCGCGCTTGTAGGCATCGATGGCGTCGCGGATCTGGTACAGGGCCTCGCGCAGTTGCTGCTCCTTGCCCCGGCGCACCACGGTCTCGGTCAGTGGCGCGGCCATGCTGGCGAGCAGCCCGAGCAGCGCCAGGGTCAGCACCACCTCGATCAGGCTGAAGCCCTGCTGGCGGCGTGTCATGGCCGTGGCCTCGGGCTGGCGGGCACCACCGCCATCTGCCCTTCCACCAGCGGCGCCTCCTGCGACTCGCTGCCCGGCACCTCGGTGGGCACCGCGCTGGCCGGCACCGGCTGGGCCAGCTGGCGCACCTGCAGGGCCGACTCGGTGCCGGTGGCGAACTCCATGTCCGACGGGCTCTGGTACGGCAGGTTGCGCACGATGCGCGGGGTGATCGCCAGCACCAGTTCGGACTTGCTCATGTCGTCCTTGTTGCTGCCGAACAGCCGGCCCAGGCCGGGAATGTCACCCAGCCCCGGGATCTTGTTGCCGCTGGCGTTGTGGTCGTTGCGCACCAGCCCGGCCAGCACCTGGGTCTCGCCATCGTGCAGGCGCAGGCTGGTCTGGGCGTTGCGGGTGTCGACCTGGACCGGGATGGTGCCCTGGCGGGTCGCCTCCAGGGGCGTGGCGTTGCTCACTTCCAGCGCCACCTTGATCGCCACCTCGTTGTTCAGGTGCACGGTGGGCTGCACTTCGAGCTTGAGGCCGACGTCCAGGTAGGTGACGCTCTCGGTGATCACCGGGCCCTGGGTCGAGGGCACCGAGGTCGCGCTGATGATCGGCACCCGCTGGCCGATGTGGATGCGCGCCTGCTCGCGGTTGCTGACCCGGATCACGGGGCTTGCCAGGGTGTTGATGTCCTTGTCCTGGGCGTTGATCTTGGCCTGCGGCGCCGGCGAGATGCTGATGCGGCTGGAGTCGATGCCGCGCAGCTGGTCGAGCACGCTCACCGACTTGCCGTCGCTGGTCAGCACGCCGAAGGTGTTGGGCCATTGCAGGCCGAGGTCGAGGATGCGCGAGGTGGCCACCTCCATCACCTCCACTTCCAGCACCACCTCGGGGTTGGACTGGTCCTGGGACTGCAGCAGTTTCTCGGCCATGCGCACGGCGTCGGGGGTGTCACGCATGGTCAGGGTGTTGAGGCGCTCGTCGACGAACACGTCGCGGGTCTTGAGCATGGTCTTGACCATGTTCAGCGCGGTGTTGGCGTCGATGCTGGTCAGGTAGAAGGTACGCATGACCAGTTCCTGGTAGTCCTTGGTCTTCTGCGGCGAGTCCGGGTAGATCAGCAGGGTGTTGTCGTTGACGATCTTCTGGCGCATCTGGTTCTGCTCCAGCAGCAGGGCCACGGCGTCCTCGATGCGTACCTCGCGCACGAAGATGGTGGCCTTCATGTCCGGGCGCAGGTCCTTGTCGAAGATGAAGTTGATCCCGGCGACCTGGGCCAGCACCTCGAAGATGGTCTTCAGGTCAGCATCGCGAAACTCCAGGGTCACCGGGCGCTCCAGCTTGCTGCGCAGCTGCGGGTACGGCGTGGCGGTGCGCGCCTGGACGTTCTCGATGTCGCTGCGCAGCATCTGGCCTTTCTGGTTCTGCGGATCCAGGCGCAGCACCTCGCGCATGTAGCGCTCGGCGCCGAACAGGTCGCCCTGGCGCAACGCCGCCTGGCCGAGGGCGACGCGATCGTCGAGGGTGCGGATCAGCTCCAGCTGGCGGATGCCTTCCTGGGCACGGCGGTTGTTGGCCTCTATGGTCAGCACCCGGCCGTAGCCCATGCGCGCGCCGGCGAAGTCGTGGCGCACACGGTCGCTGTCGGCCTGGGTCAGCAGCGCCTCGACCGCGGCCTGGCGGCCGTGGGCCAGGGCGATGTTCAGTTCGGTGTCACGCGGGTCCTCGCGCAGGGCCTCTTCCAGGCGGGCGATCCCGGCCTCGTACTGGCCTTCCTTGATCAGCTCCTGGCTGTCCTTGCGCGCGGCGCTCGAGCCACATCCGCCGATGGCCACGCACAGGGCCAGGAGCATGAACGGTGCAGGCTTGCACAACTTCGACGATTTCATGGGGCGCTCCCGACAGACAGGGTCTGTGGCTGGTGCAGTGGCAGGTAGACCAGGCTCAGCTCGGTGGCCGAGACGTGGTCCAGACGGTAGGTGTCATCGATCACGTCGCCCTGGCGCACGACGTAGAGCTTGTCGCCGCTCTGCAGGAAGATCTGCAGGTCGTCGCGTTCGCCCATGCGGCCGATGAAGCGAAACGGCAGTGTCGGCGCGGTGGGCGCGGCGGCCACCGGGGCGGTGACCACGGGTTGTTCGGTGACAGTGGCCAGGGCCTGGGGTGGGGTCCATTGCTGGCTGGGGAACAGGTCGCGTGAAGGGCTAGTGGCCTCATCGCGGGGCAAGCCCGCTCCCACGTTGGTGGGGGCTGCGTGGGAGCGGGCTTGCCCCGCGATCGGGCCGGCCGCCTCGTCCTCCAGGCCGAACCAGTGCCCCGGCGCCCACGCCAGCGCGGCGCTCACCCCGAGGAACCCGGCCCACATCACCGCACGCTGAGTGTTCATCACGACCTCGACAGGTAAAGGGTCATGCGCACACGACCGGTCAGTTCCCGGTCACCGATCCGCTTGCGCTGCAGCTCCAGGTCTTCCAGCACCAGGGTCGGCAACTGGCCGAGCAGTGCCTTGAGGAAGCCGCGGATCTGCGGGTAGCTGCCACGCACCGGCAGGACGATCTGGTAGCGCGCCAGCTGGGTCCTAGGGTCCACCCCCAGGGCGTACTCGCCGCGGGACAGGCTGATGCGCTCGGCGCTGGCCAGGTGGTACAGGCGCTCGATCAGCTCGCTGGCCTGGGGCTGGCCGGGCAACTGCTGGCGCAGTTCGTCCAGGGCCTGCTGCTCGGGCCGGGCCTGGACCTTCAGCTCGCCGCGCGCCAGGCGCTGCACCTGGGCGCTGGCATCGGCCTCGCTGGCGCGCAGCTCGCGCACCGCCTGCCAGTGCGGCAGCACCCCGGCCAGGGCGATGGCCAGCGCCAGGGCGCCAACCAGCAGCGCCGCCAGCCCTGCCCGGCCCAGGCGCCGCAGCGCTTCGTGGACAATCAGGCTAGGGACGCGCATGGCCGGTCTCCCAGGTGGCGGTGAGGTTGAAACGCACCGGATGCTCGGCCTGCCCGGCCAGCACTTCGTGGTTGAGCAGCGACACGTCGGACAGCTCGGCGCTGCGCTCCAGGCGCTGGTGGTACTGCAGCATCGCCTCGAGGTTGCGCGCCTCGGCGCTGATGCGGACCTGGCCCTTGCGTGCGTCTGGGGTGAGGCTGAGCAACGCCACGTCTTCCTGTGGCATCGCCTCGAGCATGGCGAACAGTTGCTGCCAGGGACGCTGCAACTGCTGCGAGACGCTGCGCATCTGTGCCAGGCGCTCGGCCTGCTCGCGGATCACCGCGCTGCTCTGCACGGCGGCGGTGGCCGGGCGCCGGCCGAGCTTGAGTTCGAGCTGATGCACGCGGCCTTCAAGGTCCACCTGCTCGCTCACCAGTTGCTGCTGGGCCAGCACCAGCACCGCCAGCACGGCGCCGCCCAGGGCCAGCAGCGACCAGGCCAGGGGGCTGCTGTGACGGGGCTGGAATTCCAGGTCGAGGCGGCGCATGTCAGGCCACCGCCCGCCACATGGCGCACAGCGGGTCGGCCTCGGCGCAAGGCGCGCACAGCTGCACCGCCGCCAGCTGCGAGGCCGCCGTGCGTCCCGGCGCGTGCAGGTACACCCGCGGCAGCTGCTCGCCGTACAGCTCGCAGGTGCGCTCGATCAGCGCCTGCAGGGCCTGGTCGCTGTCGGCGCAGCCCTGGGCCAGCACCTGTTGCCAGGCGCCGCCGGCGGCCAGCAGCAGCACGCTGCGGCGCGGCTCGGCGAGCACGAACAGGAAGTCGCCCTGGGCCAGCTGTGCCGAGCAGCGGTTGTAGGCGGCCATCAGGTACGGCTGCACCGAGCGCAGGCTCAGCCGGCTTTCCCGGCCCAGGGCCTGCAGGCCCTGGAGCAGCGCCTCGGGCAGCGCGGTGGCGATGCGCGCGGCGCCTGCCGGCTCCGGCGACAGGACGATGCGCCAATCGTCCAGGGCCTGGCCGTAGAGATGTTCGAAGCAGGCCCGGGCGTAGCTGTCCAGCTCGCCCGGGTTGCCTATGGCGTCGCTCCAGGGCACCAGGCAGAAGCGGCTGTAGCGGGCCGAGAGCAGCACCCGCAGTTGCGCGCCGCGTGCCGGGTGCTCGTCGAGCAGGCCGGCCAGGGCCTCCAGGGCCGCGGCCCAGGCCGGCTGGGCGGCGTCGCAGTTGAAGGCGCGACTGCCCAGCCACTGGTGTTGATGACCGTGCCAGCGGCCCAGGCCGACACCCTCGGCGCCGAGTACGGCGCAATACCGATCAGGCGATAAATGTGACACGGTTGATCTCCTCGAGTGTGGTGCGGCCGTTGCGGACCAGGTCCAGGGCCGAGGCACGCAGCAGGCGCAGACCGCGTTGGCAGGCCAGCTGCTTGATCTGTGCGAGCGGGCGGCGTTCGACGATCATCTGCCGCAGGTCGTCGTCCAGGTGCAGCAGCTCGGCAATGGCGTTGCGCCCGCGGTAGCCACTGCCACGGCACTGGCCGCAACCCTGGGCGCGCACGAAGCGCCAGCCGGCCACCGCGTCACGGGCCAGGCCCGAGGCGGCCAGCAGTTCGTCGTCGGGCTCGCAGGGCACCGCGCAATGCGGGCAGGCCAGGCGTACCAGGCGCTGGGCCAGCACGGCGTTGAGCGCCGAGACGAAGCTGTAGGGGTCGACCTGCATCTGGCTGAAGCGGCCGATCACGTCGAACACGTTGTTGGCGTGGATGGTGGTGAACACCAGGTGCCCGGTGAGCGCCGACTGCACGGCGATCTGCGCGGTGTCCGGGTCGCGGATCTCGCCGACCAGGATCTTGTCCGGGTCGTGGCGCAGGATCGAACGCAGGCCGCGGGCGAAGGTCAGGCCCTTCTTCTCGTTGACCGGGATCTGCAGCACGCCGGGCAGCTGGTACTCGACCGGGTCTTCGATGGTGATGATCTTGTCGACGCCGTGGTTGATCTCGCTGAGCATGGCGTACAGCGTGGTGGTCTTGCCGCTGCCGGTGGGCCCGGTGACCAGGATCATGCCGTAGGGTTCGCTGGCCAGGCGGCGCAGGGCGCGCAGGGTGTGCTCCTCGAAACCCAGCGCCTGCAGCTGTACGCCGCTGACCTGGTCGGACAGGTCCTGCTTGTCCAGCACCCGCAGCACCGCGTCCTCGCCGAAGATGCTCGGCATGATCGAGACGCGAAAGTCGATCTGCCGCTCGCCGATGGCCACCTTGAAGCGCCCGTCCTGGGGCACGCGCTTCTCGCCGATGTCCAGCTCGGCCATGACCTTGATGCGCGAGATCACCTGCTCGGCGAAGGCGCTGCCGCTGGCCTTGCCGGCACCGTTGAGCACGCCGTCGATGCGGTACTTGATGGTCAGGCCCTGGCCGGTCATGCCCAAGTGGATGTCGCTGGCGTGCAGCTTGAGGGCGTCGTACAGGGTCGAGTTGACCAGCTTGACCACCCGGCTCTGGTCTTCGCTGATGCTGGTCAGCGACAGGCGCTGCAGCGGGTCGGCCTCGCCACCGGCCTCGGCGTCGTGGCCGAGGGCGTCGACGGCGTGGAAGCTCTCTTCGTGGCGGGCCAGGAACGCGGCCAGGTCGGCGGCGTGGACCAGGTACAGCGGCGCGCCCTGCAGGCAGTCGTCGATCCAGGCCAGGCGGGCACTGTCGAAGGGGTCGGCGAACACGCCGACCCGCTCGCCGTTGTGCTCGACCAGGGCGAATTCGCGCTTCAGGCATTGCGCCAGGCTGACCTGGTCGAAGGCCGGGGCGCAGGCGAACAGGGTCTGGGTGGCGAGTGCCGGGTAATGCAGGGTGGCGGCCAGGCGCTGGGTGAAGGTGGCGGGCGTGTCACCGGCGAGGCGTTCCAGACAGGCCAGCAGGCGCTCTTCGCCGGCTTGCTGGCGGGCCTGGGTCAGGAGATCGCGGGGGTAGCCAGCAATCGCGGGGCAAGCCCGCTCCCACGAGTCCGTAGCCAGTTGCGTGGGAGCGGGCTTGCCCCGCGATGGGGCCAGTGGATCTGTATCGAATGCCTGGGACATGGCCTGCGACTCCGCTCAGGGGCGGCGCTGCAGGCTGGGGGACCTTGGGCGCCGCTATTCCCCGGTGAGCAGTTGATCGTCGTCAGGTTCGGGAGGCTTGGCGCCGTTGCGTCGGCGGTCGGCCAGGACCCAGCTGCCATCGTACAACTGCAAGGGGAACGACTCGTTCCTGTTCTGGCGTCGTTCGACGAACCCCGTGGCCGGCTGGTCGGTGCTCCTGCGCTGGCGCTCGATGCCCATCAGGTCGAAGACGGCGCGGGCCAGTTCCATCAGCGGGAACGGCTTGAACAGGACATGGGTCACACCCAGCTCGGCGGCGCGCTCACGGACCTCGGCGGTCGGGTGGGCGGTGATCAGCACGAAATGACACGACCTGTTCCTGCGCACGGTCTCCAGGACCTGAAACCCCTCCATGTCGGGCAAGCGGTAATCCAGCACGATCACGTCCGGTGCCAGGTTCTCGGCCTGATCGATGCCGCTGGCACCGTCATGGGCGAGATGGACCTCCAGGCCTTGCGCCTGCAGATACGCTTGCAGGTTCTGCGCAAGGGTCTGTTCGTCATCGACTACCAATACTCTGTTCACCAAGGTCCACTCCCATGAACTGCCCGGTTTCCCGGTCTGCGAAGTGCGGCCTTGTAGAGGCTTGAGCAGGCTTCGTGCCAGGCATGAAAAGTCATTGCGCACCGCTTTCAAGTCATTGATATCGTTGTTGCTTTCAATCCACTTCAAGCCGTGCCGGCAGGCCGTCCCCCCACAACCGGGGAAGCTGATGGCACTTTGCCTTTGGGGCATTCCCCAACAGTGGGGGAACGCCCTGGCGCGGCTTCAATCGGCGCGCTCCACTGTAGCGGAATCACGCAAACGTTGGCGCACCGCTTGACGCGCCTGGGCCTGCAATTGCGCGACGAGCGCTGCCCTGGCCAGGCGCAGGCCGTGTTCAGGTAAGACAGAAGTATTATCACTTTGGTTCTGCATCCCTTGCAGTCTTTGCCGATTGGCCTGATGGAAGGCCGCGACCTCGGCTTCGCTGGGCTCGACCACCGCCGTCAGCCGGGCGTAGACCTGCTGGGCGGCCATCTCCTGACGAGTGTAGTCAGCGAAGCTGCGCCGATCGAAGCCCGCCTCCTCCAGGCGGCGCTCGAACACCGCGGGACTGCCGAAGGCCGCCTCCACCTCGTCGATTCGGGCCGTCAGCTGCGCATCACTGATCTCGACGCCCTGGCGCTTGGCCTCCTGCCATAGCAGCTCCTTGTCGATCAGTTCATCCAGGGCCTGCTCGCGCAGGCGCTGGTAAAGGTTGGGGTTGCGGATGCTCGCCACCGCCCGCCCCTGGGCCTGCAGGTATTCGCTGAAATAGCGCTCCAGCCGCAGCACGCCGATGTCCACGCCATTGACCCGCGCCGCCGGCGTGTCGGCGTGGCTTGCCAGGGCAAGCAGTGACAGCAGGCAGGCAATCAGTACACGCATGGTCATCCACTCCTGAAAGGGTCATGGTGAGTCCGGTACCGGACGATACGGCGCCACCTCGACATAGCCCGGCCCCGGCAGGCTCACCACCACCACGTGGGCGCCGGCCATGCCCTGGCGGCGCCCAGGGCCGAAGCCCAGCAACGGCGTCAGCCCGGTCTCGACGTCATGCAACTGTTCCAGGGCGCCGAGCAGTTGTTCACGGCTGGCGTCGCGCCCCACCTGTTTCAGGGCTTCGACCAGCAACTGCCAGGCGCACAGCGTGCTCACCTGCAGCGACGCCTGGCGCGGTTCCAGCCCCTGGCGCTGCTGCACGCCGGCCAGGGTAGCCCGGCCCCTCGCGGTCCAGTCGCCAGGCACGAACGGATAGGCCAGCAGCACGCGTCGCGACCAGGCCGGTGCCAGCCCCGGCACGGCACCGGCCACCTGGCTCGACGCGGCCATCAGGTATGGGTTGCGTCCGCCGGCCTGCAGGCTGGCGGCCAGCTCGGCAAACGCCTGGGCGCGCCCCAGGAAGACGATGCCCTCGCCCGCCAGCGCCTGGCCGGTGAACGCTTGCGCGGATACGCCAGGAAAGCCCAACTGGCGCAAGCGCTGCTGTACAACCTGCGCCGCCTCGGCCTGATCGTCACCGGCGTAGATCACCTGCACGGCATCGGCTGCCAGGCCAAGGCTGTCGCGGGCATGCAAGGCCACGCTGAGCAATTGCTCGGGCACGCCCGGCAAAGGGTCGAACACCTGCGCGCTGCCGCCACTGCGCGGCGTGGCGCCGATCAGCGGCAGGCCCGCTTGTGCCAACTGACGACTGTCGAGCAGCGGTGCCACGGGCGCGATCAGGGCGAAAACCCGCTCGCGCTGGATCAGCTGGTCCAGCGCCTGTGCGGTACTGGCTGGATCCGGCCCTGGGTCCAGCGCGATCAGCTGCAGTCGACGGCCATGGATGCCCCCCGCCTGGTTCAGCTGAGCGACACCATCCTCCAGCACCGCCCGCACCGTTCGCCCGGCCTCGGCCAGCGGGCCCTGTTCGGGCAGCAAGGTACCGAGGCGCAGGGTGCCCTCCTCCACGCCCGGGTCGCGGTCTTCGCCCAGGCGCTTGAGGTAGGCCGCCAGGTTGCGCTGGTCGGCCAGGCTCAGCTCGAAGCGTGGCATGGCCGGGTCCAGGTGGTTGCCGGCGGGATCGACGCCGCTGCGCACAACCCGCGCCAGGCTGGCTTCGGTATAGGCCGGGTAGCGTCGGTTGTTGACCTCGCGATCGCCTGGGCCGAGGGCCAGGCGCTGCCAGTCCAGGCTCGGCGGTCGCACCCCGCCCTCACTGCGGCCGCGCCCGTCGTTGCCGTGGCAACTGGCGCAGGGCAGCACGCTGGCCGGCACGCTCATGTCAGCGGGGCCGACCCGGGCCAGCAACTGGGCGTCGCTGCTGGAGAGGCCTTCGCGGTAGAGGCGTTTGCCCGCTTGTTCGTGGTCGGTGAGGTCCAGGGCCAGGGCTGGGGTGCATAGCAGCACCAGCCACAGTGCCCCTGTAGGAGCGGCCTTGTGCCGCGATCGGGCGCGCAGCGGCCGCCATGACAGGCGATGGGGTATATCAGGCATATCGGCGTCGCCTGATTTACGGCCGCTTCGCGCCCGATCGCGGCACAAGGCCGCTCCTACAGGGGTCGGTAAGTACATGGTAGTCACCGCCCCGCCAGCGGTTGCGCCAGCAGCTGCATGCGCTGGGCGATTGCCGCCGGTGGCGCGTCCGGGCGGATCTTGCTCCAGCGCTTGCCTGCCACATCACCGGCGATCAACTGCGTCGAATGCTGCTCGGGGCTGGGCAGGAACTGCCCCAGGCGCCCGAGCACCAGGTCGACGCTGGCCTTGTCGCCGGTGAGGAACAGCCAGTTCGGCCCGTCCACCCCTTGCTTGCGGGCAAACGCCTTGAGCACCTCGGGCGTGTCGTTCAGCGGATCGCTGCTCACCGAGACGAAGGTCACCTGCGCCGCAAGCTCGGCGCCCATGGCTTCGCGCACCTCGCGCAACTTGCGGGTGATCAGCGGGCAGGCATCGTTGCAGTGGGTGAAGATCACGTTGAGCATCACCACCTTGTCCTTGAGCACATCGCTGTAGAAGCGCAGTTCGCGGCCGTCCTGGTCCTTGAGCACGGTGTCGGTGAACCAGGTCTGCGCATCGCGGGTACCGCCGCCGCTAACCATGGGCTGCGGCGCGGGTTGCGGTGCCGGCGCGTGGCCCTCGTGGGCGAACGCGACCGAAGCGAGGATCCACAGGCAGCCGCCGAGCACCAGCCAGTCGAGGCTGCGCATGCCGGCATGGCGGGAGGTCTGCGCGCTCATGGCCGCACCTCCTGGCCGGCGATGGCCGTGCTCTTGGCGTGCACCCGGCGCGCGCTCAGGCGGTTGATCTCGCCGATCAACACGTTGGGGTCGGTGAAGCCGTAGTAGCGCGTCCAGTGCCCGCTGCGACCGTCCCCGACCAGGATCAGCGGCGGGTGCTCGCTGAGGTTGGCGCTGAAGCTGCCCAGCCCCTTGAGCGTCTCGCTGATGGCATAGGGCGAACCGGTCAGCCAGCTCCACCCCGGCCCGTGCTGGAACGCCCGGGCATAGCCGGCCAGGCGTTTCGAATCGTCGCGCTGCGGGTCGACGCTGATCGATACCAGGCGGATCTCCTCGCCCACCCGCCCGCCCAACTGCTGCTGGACCTTGCTCATGATCGACGAGACCACCGGGCACACCGTGGTACAGCTGGTGTAGATGAAGCCCATGACCACCAGGTGATCGCCCACCAGGTCTTGCTCCAGACGCACTGGCATGCCGTCCTGGTCCAGCAGCGCCACGTCGGCGAAGCGCACGCTGGCTTTCTCCTGGCGTGCGGCCGGGGGTTGCTCGGGCTGGCCGCCGTGATCGTGGCCGGCGTGGGCCAGGGCCAGGTTGCTGGCCAGCAGCAGGCTCAGGCCCAGCAGTTTTCCGCCATGCAGACGCGTCATCGCACACTCCTGGCTTCCCCTTGGGAAGTACTGGGCTTTGCTGCGGCCGGCAGGACGCGCAGGCTGGTGTAGTTGTCTTCGGTGAAGGCGCGCCCGAGGCTGGGCGACTGCACGTGCAGGTACCAGGCGCCGGCCTCGGCCAGCTCCAGCGGTGCCTGGTAGAGCCCGTCGCCCACCTCGACCAGCGCCACGTCACGCGGCAGCGACGAAGGCGCCAGGAAGTAGCGCAGGCTCAGGTCATCGAGCCCCTGGCGCGGCTTGCCGTCCTCGCCGAGGATGCGTACCTGGGCCATGTAGGGCGCGTGCTGCAGCAATGGCCGCGCGGTGCCGATGAACTCGGCATGGGCCCGCTTGCGCAGGCTCGACTGCGGCAGCGCCGCGACCTCGGTGCTGAAGCAGTGGATGATCTGCGGCTGGTTGAGCAGGAACGCCACGTCGAAGGTGCCGGCCGCCGGCAGCTTGACCGTCGAGCCATACACCCCCGGCGCCACCTCGCGCAGGCTGCGATCGACGACCAGCGCGGCGCGGGCCTGGTGGCCGCGGTTGTTGTAGCCCGACATCGGTGCGTTCATGCCCTCGGCGTAGAAGTAGGTGGTGTTGTCCACCGGGTTGACCACGAACACCGAGTTGTCGTCGCGGGAGATGCTCACCCCCTGGGCCAGCGGCAGGTCGCCGGCCTGGCGCGGCGCCGCCGAGCCGGCCTCGAAGCCCTGGACGATCGGCGTGCGCCCCTGCCCGAGGCTTGCCAGGTTGATCATGCTCACCTTCGGTGAGGCCAGGCCGCGCACGTAGGCGTAGGCCTTGGTAAAGGTCAGCTGGTAAGGCTCGGCGGCCACCGGGATGCGGTGGATCAGCTGGTCGGTACTGGCATCTATCACCAGCGCCTGGTTCTCCAGGGTATTGAGCACCACGCCGTAGCGGCCATCGTGGCTGAAGCGCATCGGCCCCAGGCCCTGCTCGGCCTTGACCGTATGGCGCAGGCTATGGCTGCGCGCATCGATCACCCGCACCGAGCCCTCCTGGCCATCGACCACATACACCGCCTGCGACAAGGGCGAGTACGCCACCGACAGCGGATGCGGGCCGACTTCGAGGGTCTTCACCAGACGCATCTGGGCGGTGTCGATGACGCTCAGGGTGCCGCCGTCGCGGTTGCTGACGAAGGCGAAACGCGAATCGGCGCTGAAGGCGATCTCGTGGTGGCCGGAGCCGGTGACGAACGACTTGAGCTTGGTGCGGCTGGGCACGTCGATCACCGTTACCCCGCCCTTGGCCGGGTCCTGGCTGTTGTTGCCCACCCACAGCAGGCGCTGGTCGGGTTGCAGCGCCACCCGCAGCGGCTGCTCGCCGGCCTCCAGGGTGGCCACGCGGGTGAAGGTCTCGGTGTCGATCAGCGCCACCTGGTTGCGTTCGGGCATGGACACGAACACCTGCTTGTCATCGCCGGTGGCCACCCAGTCCATGGGCCGCCCCGGCAGGTCGATGCGCGCCAGGGTGCTGGTGACCCCGCCCACCGACACGGTCGGGTCGATCACGGTCAGGCTCGCGTCCTTGTTCAGCACCAGCAGGAAGTAGCTGTTCAGGTCGAGCAAAGGGCGAGCGCCGATGCTGCTCTTGAGGAACAACGCCACTCGCGCCTTGCAGCTGCTGTCGCGGTCGCCGACCGGCGCCGACTGCGCGGGGTCGAGCCAGGCACCGGGGGCCATGCCCGACAAGGGCTGGCCGCTGGTCTGGTCGCTGACCTTGAAGCGGATGTTGGCAAAATCCCCCTCGCGCAGCTCCCCCCCGCTCAGGGGGCGGGCCTCGAACTCCACGGTCACGCCATCGCGGTTGAGGGTATGCAGGGCTTGGGGGTCGGCGGCTTCCTGCAGCAGCTCGCGGGGGTCGCACCAGAGCTTTTCGTAGGCGACGCCAAGGCCGATCAGCGCCGTGCCCAGCAGCAGGCCCAGGTAGGCTGGGCGCAGCTTGCGGTTCATGCCCGCGCTCCGCTGGCACGGGTGGGCGCGCACGGGGCAGCGCCTTCGAGCGGGATGACCATGCTGCACCTCCACGGGGCTCAAGGGTTCTGTGGAGGGTGGAAGCAAGCGTTATGCCATCAATAAAAGTGTTTTGAATCAGTGTGTTGGAGAAACAAGTGGAGAATACTGGGGAGGCTGCCCCAAAGACGGGGGCGCTTTGCGCCGCTTTTCAAGGCTTTTGCGGTTTTCAAGATTGCCGGGGTCGCTTTGCGACCCTTTCGCGGCACAAGGCCGCTCCTACAGAGGATCGCGCGCCCCTGTAGGAGCGGCCTTGTGCCGCGAAAGGGCTGCAAGGCAGCCCCGGCGATTACAAGCCGGGCCCAGTTCGGCATCGTCCATCAACGCCTTGGCCAGGGCACTGAGATAGTGAGCGGCCCAGACCATGCGTGGGTCGCTCTCCACCACCCCGACCAGGGTCAGAAGAAAGCGATTAAGTCTGATGTTTCTGGGCAAGGTTTCAGGTCAGATCTCCCGGGCATGCGCCACTGCCGCCGCCACCTGCTCGGCCGTCGGCCGCACCCCGGTATACAGCACGAACTGCTCCAGCGCCTGCAACGCGATGACATCGAGCCCGGTGATCACCGGTTTGCCCAGCGCCTCGGCGGCGCGGATCAAGGGCGTGCGCACGGGCATGGCCACCACGTCGAATACCTGCTGCGCCGCCGCGATGGCGGTTTCGCTGAACGCCAACTGCTCGGCTTCAGGCCCTCCTGCCATGCCGATCGGCGTGACATTGACCAGCATCGGCGGACACCGGTCGCCCAGGTCCGGCAACCAGCGGTACCCGCAGGTGTCCGCCAACTGCCGCCCGGCTTGCTCGTTGCGGGCGACGATGGTGCCCTCACGGAATCCTGCGTCCCGCAGCGCACTGGCCACCGCCTTGGCCATGCCGCCGCTGCCGCGCAGGGCGAACGCGGTGCTCGGATCGACCTCATGCCGGGTCAACAGTTGGCGCACCGCCAGGTAGTCGGTGTTGTAGGCCTTGAGATGGCCATCGGTGTTGACCAGGGTGTTCACCGAGGCGATGGCCGCGGCGGACGGATCGACCTCGTCCACCAGCGCCAGGCACGCCTCCTTGTACGGCATCGACACGCCGCAGCCACGGATGCCCAGGGCGCGGATGCCGGCCACGGCGGCGGGCAGGTCATGGGTGGTCATGGCCTTGTAGTAGTAATCCAGCCCGAGCTGGCGGTAGAGGTGGTTGTGAAAGCGCACGCCGAACGTCCCGGGGCGCCCTGCCAGGGAGATGCACAGCACCGTGTCCCGGCTCGGAGAATGGCTCATCGCGGTTCCTCTGTCATGTGGCTGAATCGATTTTTCCAGCGTACCAGACCCTGCCGCCGATCGCCCCTTACACAACCTTTACCCTTTGCCGGCACGCACTTTACCGTGGCTGCGGTCATAGTTATCAGGCCCCGTGCGTGGGGTTGTCTTGCGAGGTGTTCGCCATGAAGCGTTTCATCCCCGGAATCGCCCTGCTGGTCGGTGCGCTGGCCATCAGCGGGCAGGCATCGGCCCATGGTGGCGGCTGGTATGGCCCGGGGCCTGTGATCGGCGCGGCGGTAGTGGGCGCGGTGGTCGGGGCGGCGGTATCGGGCGGCCACGACCGTACCGTCTATGTCGAGCGCCAGCCGGCCTACTACCCGCCGCCACCGGTCTACGTGCAGGCGCCACCGCCGCCGGTCTACTACCAGCCCTACGTGGTCGAGCGCTATGTCCCCGCCCCGCCGCCACCGGTGTACCGTCGCTACTACGGCCCGCCACCGGTGTACTACGGTCCGCCACGCTGGTAAGGGGGCATAGTTGATAAAAGCAATGACCACTATCGAGGACATTGATTTCAAACCCTGAGGGCATCTGCGTAAGGTGGGGCCATGTTCGAGAGGAGATACACCATGGCCCCGATCCAGATCATGTCCGTTGTCGGCAGCGCGGTACCCAGCAGCCTGCGCCAACAAGGCCTGCTGGCCTGCTGGTACCTGTTGCGCAACGGTGAAACCATCAGCGGCCCATTGACCAGCCGCCGCTCGGCCGAGACCCTGGCCGACCGCCTGCTCGGCGAGACGTTCGCCGCCTGACCCCGAATTTGTTGTGCGTTGCTCCCTACGCCTCTTGTTGCCCGCCGTCATGGCGGGCTTTTTTTGCCTCACAAGTGCCCGGAGCCCGGCGTCGCCCATGCCGCCAAAGGCAGCGGCGGTTGCTGCTCGAGGATGCGACGCCAGATCAAGGCCAACCTGCCGCCATCGAACAGGGACGCGGCTCCGCCACCGATCCAGCCCCGGGGCTGGGAGACCGCCCATTGTCCGGCAGCGTCACGCCGGGCCATCTCGAAGCGGAAACTGTAGCTACCAGGCATGCCCATGCGCAGGTCGGTGACCACCAGCGAGTCGCCGATGATGTCGTAGCGCAACCAGTCATCGGTGAACCAGCGCAGCCGCTCGTGTAACGCGGCTCCCGCCAGTATCCCGGCCGTCTCCAGGTTGCGCGACTGACGCAGCATCTCGGGCGGCTCGCGATCAAACCAGCTGCTCACGCCCTCGTAGTAGTCGCCCTCCGGGGTTTTCGCCAGCACTCGCCAGATCAGGCTGTTGAAGGCGATGGGCACCGCGCGGACCTCGCTGTTGCTGACGCCTTGCGCCTGCAGGGCCATGGCGAAACGTTGCTCGGCAGCCATCCGCCCAGCCAGGCCGAAGCCCAGGTATGCAGTGCTGAACGCCAGCGCCAGGGACAGCAACACGGTCGCCCTGCCCTTCAGGCCCTTGACCGCCGCATAGCCGACCGCCAGCAACAACGGCACGGTGTATACCGGGTCGATGATGAACACCGCGGCCCAGCTTTCCGGCGTCAGGTGCAAGGGCCAGAACAGCTGGGTACCGTAGACGGTGAACGCGTCGAGAATCGGGTGGGTGACCAGCGCCAGCCAGAAGGCCAGGAACAGCCGGGGCCGGGTGTAGCCCTTGTCCGGCCAGCGCCAGGCGACCAGCCAGGCCAGCAGCAAGGCCAGGCCGGTCAGGACGAAGATCGAATGGGAAAAGCCACGGTGGAAGGTCATCTGCGACACCGGATCGGCGTAGCGGATCACCACATCCAGATCGGGCACGGTGCCAAGGGCGGCGCCGTAGAGCAGCGCACGGCGCCCCTGGAGGCGGCCCAGCACGGTGCCCTGCAGGGCGGCGCCGAGTACGGCTTGGGTGAGTGAGTCCAAAGGGAACGGTTCCTGAGCGAGACCTGCGCAAGCTACCTGCTTCGCCAGTGAATATGCAAATAGCCATCGTGGCAGTCAGAACAGCTGCCAGGTGTACACCAGGATCAAGCGGTTCTCGTCGATGTCGCTGCGATAGTTCGAACGTGCCATGGCGTTGCGCACCCGGATCCCCAGCCCCTTGAACACCCCGCTCTGCACCGCGTAGCCCAGGTCGATGTCGCGCTCGCGATCCCGGCCTTCGAAGCCCTGCCCGGTGTCGACATTGTCGCCAGTGATGTAGCGCACCGTCGCGGTCAACCCGGGGATGCCCAGGGCGGCGAAGTTGTAGTCGTAACGCAGCTGCCAGGAGCGCTCGTCGGTGTAGGCGAACTCGTAGGTCGGCACCTCGTTGCCCAGCGGCGATATGTTGGCGAACACCCGGGGAAACGGGCTGTCGCCGTAGATGCCCTGGTAGCCGACATGAAAGCCGTGCCCGCCACGCCGGGCAGTCAGCAGCGAGAAGAACGCCTGGTTGTCGATCCGCCCCAGCCGCGCGTCGCCCGCCTCGCGGGCGCTGAAGTAGCCGAGGTTGGCGCTGAGCACCCAGTCGCCCACGGGCTTGCTGTGCTTGAGACCCACAAAGCCCTGCCGGTAGATGTCCTGCAGTTGCCCATACCACAGGCTGACACTGCTCTGCCCGGCATTGAACCCGTAGTCGCCGCCCGCATAGTCGAAGGCGTCGCTCTGTACCTGGCGCATGGGCACATGGCCGAGCATGGCGCTCATCCTGTCGTCGCCACCCTCGTTGCGCAGGTGCGTGCTGCCCAGGTGACCGGCCTGCACGGTCAGGCCCTCCAGTTCGGCGGAGCTGAGGCTGATGCCCTGGTAGGTCGGCGGCAGCAGGCGGATATCGCTGAAGGTGAGGACCGGCAGGTTGGGTTGCAGCTCGCCCAGGCGCAGTTCGCTCTTCGACCAGCGCGCCTTGAAGGTCGGCGCCAGGCGGCTGTACTCGGCCGCGGCGCGGCCATCGCCGTGCACCGGCAGCAGCCCGCTGTTGACCCGATCGGGGCTGCTGTCCAGGCGGATGCCCAACAGGCCCAGGGCGTCCACACCAAAACCGACGGTGCCGGGGGTATAGCCGGACTTGAAGTCGAGGATGAA
Source organism: Mitsuaria sp. RG (assembly GCF_028369275.1). NCBI lineage: Bacteria > Pseudomonadati > Pseudomonadota > Betaproteobacteria > Burkholderiales > Sphaerotilaceae > Roseateles > Mitsuaria sp. RG. The sequence goes on along the minus strand of NZ_JAQMYQ010000019.1, from coordinate 76,940 downwards.
GCCCTGGGCCCACTCCTCGGCCCGGGACTGCCGGTTGGCGCCGACGATGTCGCCGTAGTCGCGGCTGAAATAGTAGTTGCGCGCGCCGAGGCTGGCTTTGGCGTCTTCGAGGAAGCCGCCTTCGGCGGCCAGCAGGGTGGGGCTGAGCAGGGTCAGGCCCAGGACGACGCAAGGGGTGTGGTTCATTCCGAAGCTCTCTGATCTTGTTGTTATGTGATGAAGTGCTGGAACGGGGGTGAAACGCTGGTATGCCCTCCTCCTGGGCATGGCGAAGGCTGCGCCTTCGATCGCGGGGCAAGCCCGCTCCCACGCGGCCCTTGGCAAACCAAAGGGCCACGGTTTGATCTGTGGGAGCGGGCTTGCCCCGCGATGAGGCCCTCAGTCCTGCTGCAAGGCCCGTGGTCTTGCGCTGCGTTGCTCGGCCTCGCTGTCCTGCGCCTGCTGCAGCTGGAAGTCGAAGGTCAGTTCGGCAACCCGCCCCTGCCCGTCGTCGCGCAACACCACCTCGCCCACCAGCTCATCGCGGGTGGCATAGGCGAAGTCGTCCCACAGGTAGCGGTCGCCGGCGAGGTTGATCTGGGTGGTCAGGTGGCGGTAGCCCGGTGCCGAGATGAAGAAGTGAATGTGCGCCGGGCGCTGGCCGTGGCGGCCGAGCAGGTCCAGGCACTCCTGGGTCGGCCCCTGCGGGTCGCAACCGTAGCCCGACGGCACGATCGAACGGGCGCGGTAGCGGCCCTGGGCGTCGGTAACGATGCGTCGACGCAGGTTGTAGGCGGACTGGCTCTGGTCGAAGAACGAGTAGGTGCCCCGGGTGTTGGCGTGCCACAGATCGACCGTGGCGCCGGCCAGTGGCTGGCCCTGCGGGCCGAACACCTGCCCCTCGAGGAACATCACCGTGGCCACGCCCTCCTCGCTGCCATCGTCCATGCGCGCCTCGCCCTCGGTGATCGGCGCGCCCGCCACATACAGCGGGCCTTCGATGGTGCGTGGGGTGCCGCCACCCAGGCCGGCCTGGGCATCCTTGGCGTCCTGCAGCAGGTCGAGGAAGTGCTCCAGGCCCAACCCTGCCACCAGCAAACCGGCCTCGCCGCGTCCGCCGAGGCGGTTGAGGTAATCGACGGCGTGCCAGAACTCGTCCTCGCTGATCTCCAGGTCTTCGATCAGGCGCGCGGCGTCCTGCAGCACCCGCTGGACGATACGCTTGAGGCGCGGACTGCCGTTGTCGTTGTGCAGGCCCGCGGCCTCTTCGAAGAACTGCTGCACCTCAGGGGTATGGGAAATCTTCACGGTCATGATCAGGTACCTCGTGTTGTTCTTGTCGTGTGGGGTCAGCGGTCGTCGGCATGGATCGACGAGGGGTGGCGGCACAGGCCGGCGACCTCGATGTCCATGTAGGGGAACAGCGGCAGTTGCAGCAGGGTGTCGTGCAGCGCCTCGACGCTGGGCACGTCGAACACGCTGTAGTTGGCGTAGTGGCCGGCGATGCGCCACAGGTGCCGCCAGGTGCCCTCGCGCTGCAGGCGCTGGGCCAGTTCCTTTTCATCGGCCTTCAGTTGCGCGGCCTTGGCCGGGTCCATGTCGACCGGCAGTTTCACGGTCATCTTCACGTGGAACAGCATGGCGTCTCTCCTTACGTATGACGGAATCATTCAGGCAGGGACCCTGTGGGAGCGGCTTCAGCCGCGAACACCGGCGCAGCCGGTGCCATCCACCGTGTCGCCTGCTTCGCGGCTGAAGCCGCTCCTACAGGACTGGGTGTTTCTTCAGCGGCGGGCGAAGCGCGACAACCGCGCCTCGTCCAGGGTCAGGCCCAGGCCGGGGGTGGCCGGAACGTGCAGGTGGAAATCGCGGTAGACCGGCCCCTCGCAGACGACGTCCTCGGTCAGCAGCAACGGGCCGAACAGCTCGGTGCCCCAGGTCAGCTGGCGCAGGGTGAGGAAGGCATGGGCCGAGGCCAGGGTGCCCACCGCCCCTTCGAGCATGGTCCCGCCATACAGCGCGATGCCGGCGGCCTCGGCGATCTGCGCGGTGCGCAGCACGGCGCGGGGGCCGCCGTTCTTGGCGATCTTCAGGGCGAAGACGCTTGCCGCGCCCTCGGCGGCCAGGCTGAAGGCGTCCTCCACGCTTTCGATGGACTCGTCGGCCATGATCGGTGCCGGGCTGCGCTGGTTGAGGCGGACCTGGCCGCCACGGTTGATGCGCGAGATCGGCTGCTCGACCAGGTCGACGCCGTTGTCGCCCAGCACCTGGCAGGCGCGGATGGCCTGGGACTCATCCCAGTACTGGTTGACGTCGACCCGCACACTGGCGCGCTCACCCAGTTCGCGCTTGATCGCCAGCACGTGCCTGAGGTCCTGCTCCAGCGGGTTGGCGCCGATCTTCAGCTTGAACAGCCGGTGACGGCGGATCTCCAGCAGGTGCTCGGCCTCGGCGATATCCCGGGCGGTGTCACCGCTGGCCAGGGTCCAGGCCACCTCCAGGCTGTCGCGTACCCGCCCGCCGAGCAGCTCGCTGACCGGCAGCCCCAGGCGCTTGCCCTGGGCGTCGAGCAAGGCCGTCTCGATCGCCGACTTGGCGAAGGTATTGCCCTTGGCCTGCGTGTCCAGCCTGAGCATGGCGGCGTTGATGTTGCCTGCGGGCAGGCCGATCAGTGCCGGCGCCAGGTGCGCGTCGATATTGGCCTTGATGCCCTCGGGGCTTTCGTAGCCATAGGCCAGGCCGCCGATGGTGGTGGCCTCGCCGATGCCCTCGACGCCGTCGCTGCAACGCAGGCGCAGGATCACCAGGGTCTGGCGCTGCATCGTGTGCATGGCCAGCTTGTGCGGGCGGATAGTCGGCAGGTCGACGATGAGCGTCTCCAGCCGGTCGATGGTCGGGCGTGTCATGCAGGCTCCAGTTCAGTCAGGGTGGGGGTTCAGGCCGCCGCGGCCAGGGCGTGCCGCCGGCCGCTGGCCAGGTGCACGGCCATGGCCAGCGCGGCGACGGCGCCGGGGATGGCGAAGGCGATGAAGTTCAGTTGCAGCGGCAGGTTGATGCCCATCAGCGCGCCGCCCAGCAACGGCCCGACGATGGCGCCGTTGCGGCCGATGCCGGAGGCCCAGCCCAGGCCCGTGGAGCGCACCGCCAGGCCATACAGCTGGGCGGCACCGGCATACAGCAGGATCTGCGTGCCGATGGTGGTGGCGCCGGCGATGAAGATCAGCAGGTACAGCACCGGCATCGGGCTGTTCACCCCCAGCAGGCTGATCGACAGCGCGGCGGCGAGGAAGAACGCCACCTTGACCTTGACCAGGTTGTAGCGGTCGCCCAGCCAGCCGCCGAGAATCGCCCCGGCCATGCCGCCGAAGTTCAGCACCAGCAGGAACGACAAGCTCGAGCCGAGGCTGTAGCCGGCGCTGGCCATCAGCTTGGGCAGCCAGGAGCTGAGGGCGTAGACCATCAGCAGGCAGCAGAAGAACGCCAGCCACAGGGCCAGGGTGCGGATCGCCAGGCCGTTGCGGAACAGTTCGAGCACTGATGAGGCTTTACCGGCATCGCGGGGCAAGCCCGCCCCCACGACCAGGTCATCGTGCTCGGTGACACCGCAATCGGGGTCGAGGCGCTTGAGCAACTGGCGCGCTTCATCGACGCGGCCCTGGCGCACCAGGAAGCCGATGGACTCCGGCAGGTAGAACAGGATCACCGGCAGGAACAGCAGCGGTACGGCGGCAGCGAAGAACATCGACTCCCAACCGAAGCGCGGCAGCAGGAGGATGCCGATGCCCGCCGAGAGCATGCCGCCCAGCGAGTAGCCGCTGAACATGATCGCCACCAGGGTGCTGCGCAGGCGCTTGGGCGCGTACTCGTTCATCAGCGCCACGGCGTTGGGCATCAGCCCGCCACAGCCGAGGCCGGCAAAGAAACGATAGAGGCCGAACTCGCTGGGGCTGCTGGCGAAGCCGTTGAGGATGGTCGCCCCCGAGAACAGCGCGAAGCACAGGGCGATGCCCTTCTTGCGCCCGATGCGGTCGGCCAGGCTGCCGAACGCCAGGGCGCCGAACATCATGCCGAACAGCGCGTAGCTGCCCAGGGCGCCGGCCTGCAGCGGGGTCAGCGCCCACTCCTGCATGATCACCGGCAGCACCACGCCGTAGATGAACAGGTCGTAGCCGTCGAAGATCAGCAGCAGGCCGCACCAGGCCATGACCCTCCAGTGGAAGGGGGTGAAGCGGGCATTGTCGATGATCGCGTGGACGTCGAGTGTTCGCATGGCATCTGTCTCCGTTGTTCTTGTTGTGTGCAGAGAAACCTTGCCGGGGCGGCCTTCAGCCGAGGTCGCCACCGCCCACCGGCAGGGTCACGCCGGTGATGTACGAGGCCTCGTCAGAAGCCAGGAAGAGGATCGCGCCGACCTGCTCGTCGAGGCTGCCATAGCGTTTCATCAGGCTGCTGGACAGGGTCTGGTCGACGATCTGCTGGTACCAGGCCCGCTCCTGGGCGCTCTGCTCGGCCTCGTTGCGCGGAATGCGCCGCGGTGGCGCCTCAGTGCCGCCGGGAGCGGTGGCGTTGACCCGGATGCCGCGCCCGGCGGTTTCGAAGGCCAGGCACGCGGTGAGCGCGTTGACGCCGCCCTTGGCCGCGCCGTAAGGCACGCGGTTGACGCCCCGGGTGGCGATGGACGAGACGTTGACGATGGCGCCGCTGCCGCGTTCGAGCATGTACGGCAGCGCGGCGTGGCAGCACCACAGGGTGGGAAACAGCGAGCGGCGCACCTCGGCCTCGATCTGCTCGACCTGGTAATGCTCGAAGGGCTTGGCCCAGATGGTGCCGCCGACGTTGTTGACCAGGATGTCGAGGCGGCCGAAGGTCTCGACGGCGCGGGCCATGACCTGGGCGCAGTCGGCATGCCGTTCGAGGTCGGCGGTGAGGGTCAGCACGCCCTCGCCCGCCAGTTCGTGGACCAGTTCGGAGCGGTCCACCGCCACCACCTGCGCGCCCTCGGCCTTGAGCCGCCAGCACACGGCGCGGCCGATGCCCTGGGCGGCGCCGGTGACCAGGGCGACTTTGCCTTGGAATCGGTTGTTCATGTAGATCTCCTGCTTGATCCGGAAATGCCGGGAGGGCTCCGCCCTCCATCGCGGCACAAGGCCGCTCCTACAGAAAAGCGCGATCCCTTGTAGGAGCGGCCTTGTGCCGCGAAAGGGCCGCAACGCGGCCCCGGCGCTCTCGAAATTCATGGATAAAAAGAGGCCACCCCACCCGCACGATGCAGGCAGCCCCATAAAAGCTTCAGGCCGCCGCCGCGAACTTCTCGTAGTAGAAATTGGCCGGGGTGATGCCCTGCTCGCGGATGTACTGGCTGACCGCCTCGACCATCGGCGGCGGGCCGCACAGGTACACATCGACATCGCCGTCATTGAGGTGGCGTGGCTCGATGTGCTGGGTGACGTAGCCCTTTTGCGGATACTGGCTGTCGGGGTTGGCCACACAGGCGCTGAAGGTGAAGTTGGGAATGCGCGCGGCCAGGGCTTGCAGGCGATCCAGTTCGACCAGGTCGAAGTCGTTGGTCACCCCGTAGACAAGGTGCAGCGGATGCCCACTACCCTGCTCGGCGATCTTCTCCAGCATTGCGGTGAATGGCGCGAGTCCCGTGCCGCCGGCCAGCAGCAGCAGGGGGCGCTGGATCGGCCGTAGGTAGAAGCTGCCCAGCGGCCCGGCCAGGCTGAGGCTGTCGCCGGCCTTGGCCAGCTGGGTGAGAAAGCTGCTCATCAGCCCGCCCGGCACATTGCGGATCAGGAAGCTGACTTCGCCGTCCTTGGGCAGCGAACTGAACGAATAGGCGCGGCTCTGCTCGCTGCCCGGCACCTTGAGATTGACGTACTGCCCCGGCAGGAATGCCAGGCGACTGAGCGCCTCGCCCTTGATCGAAAGGGCGATGGTGCTGGCCGACAGCTGGCGCACGTCGCTGATGGCCGCTTCAAAGCTGGCCTGCTCGGTCTTGCACAGTTGCGACGAAGCCGGGATGCGCACCACGCAATCGCTGGCAGCGCGCATCTGGCAGGTCAGCACGTAACCCTGGGCGATTTCCTCCTGGCTCAGGGCGTCCTCGATGAAGTTGTCGCCCAAGTCGTATTGCCCGGACTCGGCCTTGCACTTGCAGGTGCCGCAGGCGCCGTCGCGGCAGTCCAGCGGGATGTTGATGCCCTGGCGGTAGGCGGCGTCGGCCACGGTCTCGTGGCCGGCGGCCTCGATGAAGCGGGTGACCCCGTCCTCGAAATTCAGTGCGATCTGGTAGCTCATGGTGCACCTCGCGGGCGAGCCTGGGCGCGGCGCGCCCTCAGGCACACCGACAGGCTCGGCGGTGAATCAGATGTGGTAGATGTCGATGACCTGGCGCACGTAGTCGTTCTTCAGGACCACCTTCTTGGCCTTGATCAGCGGCTGTTCGCCGCGCAGGTCGAGGGTGTAGAAGCTGGTGCCGAAGTAACTGTCGGTGGTCTTGTAGCGAAAGCTCAGGGTGTGCCAGTTGAAACGCACCTGGCAGCTGCCCTCGTCCGCCGCGACGATCTCGATGTTGCTTAGATTGTGCGAGGTGCGGGTATCCGGGACCGTGGCGCTGGAGCGCTCGGTCTTGATGCGGAACACCCGGTCCTCGAGGCCGCCACGGTTGCCGTACCAGATCAGCGAGATCTCGCTTTGCGGGTCCTCGGTCAGGGTGTCGTCGTCATCCCAGGAGGGCATCCAGAAGGTCGCGTCGCAGGCGTACAGCTCCAGCCATTGGTCCCACTGGGCGTCGTCCAGGTAGCGCGCCTCGCGGTAGAGGAAATCGCGCACGGTGTCATGCAGGCTCATTGCACGGCCTCCACAGGGATCAGCTGTTGTTCGTCCTTCAGGGCCTGGACCATGGTGTCCTGCCAGTACTTGTGCTGCAGCACGAACAGGCCTTCGTCTTCGGTGCGCACGCCCGACAGCAACGGCTTGAGCGCGATCTCGCTGGCCGCCGCGTCGGCGCCTTCGATCCAGTGCTTCGCCCCCCGGGACATGTCGTTCCAGCCGGCACCTGCGCCGTAGCCGGTCTGGCAGGAGCGAAACTCCTCCAGGTCGTCCGGAGTGGCCATGCCGCTGACGTTGAAGAAGTCCTCGTACTGGCGGATGCGCCGGGCGCGGGCCTCGGCGCTTTCACCCTTAGGCGCGATGCAGTAGATGGTGATCTCGGTCTTGTTCACCGAGATCGGCCGGGCCACGCGGATCTGCGAGCTGAACTGGTCCATCAGGTAGACGTTCGGGTACAGGCACAGGTTGCGCGAGTTCTCGATCATCCAGTCGGCGCGGGCCTGGCCGAAGTCGGCGGCCAGTTGCTCGCGGCGCTCGTAGGCCGGGCGATCCTCGGGGTTGGCCCAGCGGGTCCAGAGCAGCAGGTGGCCGTGCTCGAAGGAGTAGAAGCCGCCGCCCTGCTTGGCCCAGGCGCCGGCGCTCATGGTCTTGATCTCGTCGCCCGCCTCGCGCTGCTTGCGCTGGTTCTGGGTGGCGGCGTAGTTCCAGTGCACGGAGCTGACGTGGTAGCCGTCGGCGCCGTTCTCGGCGGTGAGCTTCCAGTTGCCTTCATAGATGTAGGAGCTGGCGCCGCGCAGCACTTCCAGGCCCTCGGGCGACTGGTCGACGATCATGTCGATGATCTTCGCCGACTCGCCCAGGTGCTCGACCAGTGGCTTGACCTCGGCATTCAGACTGCCGAACAGGAAGCCCCGGTACGACTCGAAACGGGCAACCTTGGTCAGGTCGTGGGAGCCGTCGCAGTTGAAGCTGTCGGGGTAGCCGGCGTTACCCGGGTCCTTGACCTTGAGCAGCTTGCCGCTGTTGTTGAAGGTCCAGCCGTGGAACGGGCAGGTGTAGCTGGACCGGTTGCCGCGCTTGTGCCGGCAGAGCATGGCGCCGCGGTGGCTGCAGGCGTTGAGGAAGGCATTGAGTTCGCCGTCCTTGTTGCGCGCGATGAAGATCGGCTGGCGCCCCATGGTCAGGGTGAGGAAGTCGTTGTTGGCGGGAATCTGGCTTTCATGGGCCAGGTAGATCCAGTTGCCCTCGAAGATGTGCTTCATCTCCAGGTCGAACAGGCGCGGGTCGGTGAACATCTCCCGCTTGCAGCGATAGACGCCCTTCTCCCGGTCATCCTCGAGCAAGGCATTGAGATAGTCGAATCCCAGGGACATGGCCAGGGCCTCCGTTGTTATTGTTCAGGCCGGGTCAGGTTAGGTCCCTGGGTGGGACGGGGATATCCGGATTGTGCAGAGTGCTATCCGTTTTGTGCAGGCAGAATCATGCAGTGCCTGTAGCGGCTCAGGAGCTCTCCCGCACCATCAGCTCGAACCCCAGGTCCTGCTGCCCGGTGGCCACCCGCTTGCCGTCGAGCAGCGCCAGCAGCGCCTGGGCCGCGCCGCGGCCGACCGCCGCGCGCGGGGTGCGGATCGAGGTCAGGCGCGGGACCATGTGCGCCGAGGCCGGCAGGTCGTTGAAGCCGACCATCGCCACCCGCTGAGGCACCTCGACGTCCTCGCGCAGCGCCTGCAGCACCGCGCCCTGGGCCAGGTCGTCGTTGCAGAAGAAGATCCCGTCTACGTCCGGCGCCTTGGCCAGCAGGCGGCTGAACAGCGTGCCGCCCAGGCCGATGGACGACGGCTGCGGATCGAGCATTTCCAGCTCGGGCGCCTGCAGTCCGGCCTCGGCCAGGGCCTGGCGGAAGCCCTCGGCGCGCTGCATCACCCGCGGGTCGAGCTGCGCGGCGATGAAGCCCAGGCGCCGCCGGCCACGCTCTATCAGGTGGCGCGCTGCGGCGCGCCCGGCCTCGTGCTGGGAGAAGCCCACCGACAGGGCATCGGCCTCACCACCCAGCTCCATCATATGCACGCACGGCACCCGGCTGGCGGCGAGCATCTGCCGCGAGGCGTCGCTGCGTTCGAAGCCGGTGAGCAGCATGCCGCACGGCTGGTAGGCCAGGTAGTTGCGGATCAGGTTCTCTTCCTCGGCGATATCGTAGTGATAGTTGCCGATCAGCACCTCCAGGCCACGGGGGCGCATCACCTCGTGGATGGCCTCGAGGGTATCGATGAACAGCTGGTTGGACAGCGACGGGATCAACACCACCACCGACTGGCTGCGCGCCGAGGCCAGGGCACGCGCCGCCGGGTTGGCGACGTAGCCCAGGCTGGCCGCCGCGGCCATGACCTTCTGCGCCAGTTCCGGCGCGACCGTGCTGACGCCGCGCAGGGCGCGGGAGGCGGTGATGGGGGAAACCCCGGAAAGCCTGGCGACTTCCGCCAGGGTGGGACGACCGGTAGTGCGCGAGCCAGTGCGGGACATGAGTGTTGTAATTTTACCGCTTGCAGGAATGGGGAACGGTCACTAAGGTAGCGCTGTCTCTGAATGCAGGCAATGCAATCTTGGTAGCAGGCATGCGTTCAGCGTCCATACTGCCAAAGACAAGATCAATAACACCCGGGAGGGTGGCGCAAGACCTTCGGTTCGTCCCGACCGAGACAGCGCTATCTCACCCAGCAGGAGGTACAGATGAACCCTACCCTGTCCGCGATCGTGGTCATGGGCGTAGCCGGCTGTGGTAAAAGCAGCGTCGGCGCCGCCATCGCCACCCGCAGCGGCGGCCGCCTGATCGAAGGCGATGCCTTCCACCCCGCCGCGAACATCGCCAAGATGAGTGCCGGTATTCCCCTGGACGACGACGACCGCGCCGGCTGGCTGGTGCGTCTGGGCCAGGAGCTGCAAGACACCCTGGCCGCCGGCGAACGCCCAATCCTGACCTGCTCGGCCCTCAAGCGCCGCTACCGCGACACCCTGCGCCAGGCCGTGCCCGAACTGTGCTTCGTGTTCCTCGAACTGACCCCGCAGGAAGCGGAAAAGCGCGTGCTGGCCCGCCCCGGCCACTTCATGCCGGCCAGCCTGATCGACAGCCAGTTCGCCGCGCTGGAACCGCCGCACGCCGAGCCCCTGACCCTGGCCCTGGATGCCACCCGCCCGCTGATTACCCTGGCCGAGGACGTGCACCAATGGCTAAAGCCTTGCGGTGAGCAGGCGCTGGCGCGGACTGCCTGATCCGGCGGTTTTTCCGGCTCACCAAAGACAGCGCTGTCTCCATGCTTCTCAAGACGCAATGACGCAAGACACGCGACACCAAAACAACAACGAAAAGACCGAGGTTCACGAACCATGTTCGGACTGGCTACCGATACCTTCCTGTTGCTCGACGCACTGGTCACCATCGTCGGGCTCATCCTGCTGATCACCCATTTCAAAGTCCACCCCTTCGTCGCCCTCACCCTGGCCGCAGGCTTTCTCGGCCTGACCTCCGGCATGCCGGTGGCCAAGGTGATGAAATCGTTCCAGGACGGCTTCGGCGGCGTGCTCGGCTTCGTCGGCATCGTCCTGGCGCTGGGCACCATGCTCGGCAAGCTGATGGCCGACTCCGGCGGCGCCGACCAGATCGCCCAGACCCTGATCCGCGCCTTCGGCAAGCAGAAGGTGCACTGGGCGATGATGTTCGCCGCCTTCCTGGTGGGCATCCCGCTGTTCTTCGAGATCGGCTTCGTGCTGCTGATCCCGCTGGTGTTCATCGTCGCCCGCCGCTCCGGCGTGTCGCTGGTGAAGATCGGCATCCCGCTGCTGGCGGGCCTTTCGGTGGTGCACGGCCTGGTGCCGCCGCACCCGGGGCCGCTGCTGGCGATCGGCATCTTCCACGCCGACATCGGCAAGACCATCTTCTACGGCCTGCTGGTGGCCCTGCCGACCGCGGTGATCGCCGGCCCCCTGTTCGGCAACTTCATCTCGCGCTACATCCCGGGCAACCCGTCCCAGGAGCTGATGGACCAGATCGCCCGCGAGTCGAACCAGCAGAACCTGCCGAGTTTCAGCGTGACCCTGATCACCGTGCTGCTGCCGGTGGTGCTGATGCTGCTGAAAACCTTCGCCGACGTGGTACTGCCGGCCGAGCACATCGTGCGCCAGTGGATGGACCTGATCGGCCATCCGATCACCGCCCTGCTCGCCGCCCTGCTGCTGGCCTTCTACACCTTCGGCTCGGCCCGCGGCTTCAACCGCCAGCAGATCATGAAGATGCTCGACCAGAGCCTGGCGCCCACCGCCGCCATCGTGCTGATCGTCGGCGCCGGCGGCGGCTTCAAGCAGATGCTGGTGGACACCGGCGTCGGCAACGTGATCGGGCAGATGGCGGTACAGGCCGAGATCTCGCCGATCCTGCTGGCCTGGCTGGTGGCGGCGGTGATCCGCATCGCCACCGGCTCCGCCACCGTGGCCACCATCACCGGCGCCGGCATCGTCGCCCCGGTGATCGACCTGGTGCCGGGGGTCAACCGGGAGTTGCTGGTGCTGGCCACTGGCGCCGGTTCGTTGATCCTGTCCCACGTCAACGACGCCGGGTTCTGGCTGGTCAAGCAGTACTTCAACATGACCGTGGCCGAGACCTTCAAGACCTGGAGCATGATGGAGACCATCCTCTCGGTGGTCGGCATCATCTTCATCATGCTGCTGTCGCTGGTGGTGTGACCGTTGGTCGCCGTCATGGCACCTTGCTGACGGGCCACAGGCCCAAGTGAGACAGAGGCCCTGCGCTGGCAGGGCCGCTTTCTCCGTCGCAAAGGAGCCTGCCCCATGAAACACGCCTTCCTCCTCGCCGCCCTGCTCGCCTCGCCACTGGCCTTGGCCGCCGGTACCGGCGCCACCTACCCTGACGATCCGCACAATCCGGCGCCACAGCCGGGGGTCGACAGCACCCTCAACCCGATCGAGAAGCCCATGCCGCGGGATACCGACCCGCGGATCAAGGGCAATGACCCGGAAAGTCCGCCGGCCGAACAGAACGATGATCGTGATCTGCCGGGGATGGGAGGTAGTGGATCGGAGGGGATGGGGCGTGACGGTGGTGGGTCAGGGACTGGCGGGAAACCTTGAGCTCACAACGCTACTCGGTCCCTGTAGGAGCGGCCTTGTGCCGCGAAAGGGCTGCAAGGCAGCCCCGGCGATATCGGCTTGATGCACGAATCCTGGGGGCGCTTCGCACCCCTTTCGCGGCACAAGGCCGCTCCTACAGGGATTGCGCTGGGCTGGTTACCACTGGCGCTTGTCTGGACGGGTCAGGCCTAGCTTTTCGATCTTGTAGCGCAGCATGTCCCGCGACAGCCCCAGCAGCCGTGCCGACTTGGTGACGTTCCAGTCGGTGCGATCAAGCGTGCGGCAGACCATGTCGCGCTCCATGTCCGGCAGGCTTGCGGTGCCCTGTGGTTCGTGGCGCGGTGCTTCGAACGCTAGCACCTGCGCGGGTTGCGCCGGCGGCTCGTCGACCAGGGTCAGGCACAGGTTCAGCTGATGGGCGCCAATCACCTCGCTGGGGGCCAGCAGCACCGTCTGCTCGAGCATGTTGCGCAGTTCGCGTACATTGCCCGGCCAACCGTAACCCAGCATCAGCGCCTCGGCCTCGGCCGAGAAACGCAGGTTGGGCTTACCGTAGCGCCGCCCGTGGTGGGCCAGGAAATGCCGGGCCAGGCGCAGGATATCCTGCCCGCGCGCGTACAGGCGCGGTACCTTGAGGGCGATGATGCGCAGGCGGAAGAACAGGTCGCGGCGGAACTTGCCCTGCTGGACCATCTGCTCGAGGTTGCAGTTGGTGGCGCTGATCACCCGCAGGTCGACCTTGCGCTCCTTGACCGCGCCGATGCGGCGGATGGTGCGGTCCTCCAGCAGCTTGAGCAGCTTGGCCTGCAGCACCAGGTCCATCTCGCCGATCTCGTCGAGGAACAAAGTGCCGCCGTCGGCCGCCTCGACCAGGCCCACGCGACGTTCCTTGGCATCGGTGAAGGCGCCCTTTTCATGGCCGAACAGCTCGGCCTCCAGCAGGTTGGCGGGAATCGAGGCGCAGTTGAACTCGATGAACGGACCCTTGGCCCGGCTGCCGTCGAAATGCAGGGCGCGGGCCACCAGCTCCTTGCCAGTGCCGGTCTCACCCTCCACCAGTACTGGCGGCAGGTCGCCGCTGGCCATGCGCTGCTCGGCGTCGAGCAGCTGGCGCAGGGTGTGCTTGAGCTCGAGCATGGCCGGCGACTCGCCGATCAGCGCCTGCAACCCGGACTTCTGCGCCTCGCGCTCCTGGTAGAACGACAGCGTGCGCTCCATGCGTTCGGCGGCCAGGGCCTTGTCCAGCATCAGCTTGAGCTCGGCCAGCACCACCGGCTTGGTCAGGTAGTGGAACGCCCCCTCCTTCATCGCCAGCACGGCGTCCTCGACGTTGCCGTAGCCGGTCATCATGATCACCTTGAGCTCCGGCGCCTGTGCCACCAGCGTGCGCAGCAGGTCGTGGCCGCTCATGCCGGGCAGCGAGTTGTCGGTCAGCACGGCGTCCGGCTGGGCGCGCTTGATCTGCTCCAGCGCCAGTTCCGCACTGTGGCACACCGTGACCTCGAAGCCTTTCAGGCCCAGGTAGGTGCGAATGTTATCTGCAAGGATTTCATCATCCTCTACCACCAGGATGCTGTGCTCCATGGTCCCCTCCCGCTGCAATGTTGAAAGTCAGGCTGACGCGGGTTCCTTCCTCTTCGCGGCTGGTCAGTTCGACCGCGCCGCCAAAGCGTTCCATGATCCGTTTGACCAGGGCCAGGCCGACACCCAGCCCGCCCTGCTTGGTGGTGAAGAACGGCTTGAACACCATGCGCCGCTGCTGCTCGCTCATGCCCTTGCCGGTGTCGCTGAGCTGCAGCTGGGCCTGCTGGCCCTCCAGCTGGCGCACCTCGGCGCGCAGCTCGCCACCCTGGGGCATGGCCTCCAGGGCGTTGGCGAACAGGCTGTTGAGGATCTGCGTCAGTTGCAGCGGCTGGCTGGCCACCCATTGCGCCGGCGGCCCGTCGAAGGCGAAACGTACGCCGTTGCGCTCGATCTGCGGGGCGAAGGCCTGGCGCGCATCCTCGATGGCCGCCACCAGGTCCACCGACTCGGCTTCGTCGCTGGTCGGGCGCAGCGACACCAGCAGGTCGCGGACCCAGCGCGACATACGGTCGACCTGGGTGATGATGTCGCCAATGTTCTTCTGCGCCGCCGGACTGGCGATGTCCTGCGCAAGTTCGGCGCTGGAGCGGATGTTGGCCAACGGGTTGCGCAGGCTGTGGGCCACCGCCGAGGACATCTCGCCCAGGGCCACGTAGGTCTCGCTGGCCACCAGGCGGTCCTGCTGGTGGTGCAGCAGGCTGGCGGCGCGGCGCACGATCCAGAACAGGCCGAAGTAGATCAGCGCCCCGCCGACCAGGGTCGAGGCCCAGATCAGCACATAGCCGCGCTGGATACGTCGCACCAGGTCCTGGGGTTCCTTGTAGATCTCGACCATGGCCAGCACCTGTTCACCCTGGCTGTCGAACAGCGGGATGTAGTTCTCGATGAACAGGTGCCGGGGCTCGCGCTGGAACTTCTGTTCCTCGCGGTCCTCGTCGGCCTTGTGGTAGCTGGCCGATACCGCCTTGCGCGAGTGGAAGGCATGCTCCAGGTCGTCGTCCTCGTCGATGCGCTTGCCGATCAGGTTGGGGTTGGTCGACCAGACCACCAGGCGGTCGCGGGCGTAGACATTGGCCAGCAGGGTGTCGGGCAGGTGTTCGACGTGGTCGAGAAACTCGACCCGGGTCGACTCCGCCAACTGCGGGGTGAACTGCAGGTGTTGCTGGTCCAGGCGCGGGTCAAGCAACTCGCCCATGGTGATGCCCGGCGGCAGTTGCGAGTGACGCACCTCGGCCTGGGCCATGGCCTGGATGAACTGGGCGGTGAGCATGGCGTCGCGCTCGACGCTGTCGCGTACCACGAAACGCGTCGAGACGTACCCCAGCCCGCCGGCGACCGAGGCGATGATCAGCAGGCTGACCAGCGAGAACCAGCGCAGCAGGTTGAACTCGCGCAGCGGCGCGGCCAACCCGCTGGCGGAGGCGCCGGGCTTGTCTGGGGCTTCGTTTTCGAGCGTCTGCATCGCGTCGCTCCCGCCTGGGGCCGATGAGGGCTATCGGCATGCCCTTGCTACCGGTGGTAGCAAAGTGACTCCATTGAGCCCGGACAGACGATGCCGCCTCAGGCCTGTATCAGGTCTAGCAAAAACTCAGCCAGTACATTCAATATTCTATTTTTTATTATAAATCATAGACTTAAATAAATTTGTTAATACTAAATGTTGAAAAACCCCCCACTTTTGGGGAATTGCTACCCACATCCAATAAATTCCTTATAAAACAATCAATTAAGAGACATTTCTACCGTTACACATCACACTGCTGCGACGCGAAAATTCAACAGCACCCGTGTCCCCATCCCCTCGCGACTGCTCAACCGCACCGAACCACCAAAGCACTCCATGATCCGCTTGACCAGCATCAGCCCTACCCCCACGCCACCCTGCTTGGTGGTGAAGAATGGCCGGAAGGCCATGCGCTGCTGCTGCTCGCTCATGCCCTTGCCGGTATCCGATAGACGCAGGCTGAGGGTGCGTCGGTCGTGGCGCACCACCTCCACGCGCAACTCTCCGCCCGCCTCCATCGATTCCAGGGCGTTGGCGATCAGGCTGTTGAAGATCTGCCCGAGCAAGGCCGGCTGGCCCAGCACCCGGACCGTCGGCAGGTCGGCCAGGACCAACCGTACACCACCCTGTTGCAGCGCCTGGCCATGGGCCTGGAGGCTGTCGCGCAGGGCCTGGGCCACATCCACCGGCACAGCCTCGTCGCCGAGCGGGCGCAGCGACTGCAGCAGCTCGCGCACCCACTGCGACATGCGATCGACCTGGTTGATGATGTCGCTGATGTTCTTCTGCGCCGGGCCTTCGTCGAACGCCTGGGCCAGTTCGGCGCTGGAGCGGATGCTCGCCAGCGGGTTGCGCAGGCTGTGCGCCACAGCCGACGACACTTCGCCCAGGGCGACGAAGGTTTCGTTGCCAATCAGCCGCTTCTGCTGCACCGCCATCAACCGGGCGGCGCGGCGCATGATGCCGTACAGGCCGACATAGACGAGGCCGACCCCCACGGCAATGGCCAGCCAGATCAGCAGCAGGCCGTGCTCGATGCGCACGATCAGGTCGTGGGGCTCCTTGTAGATCTCGACCATGGCCGTGACATGTTCGCCGTCGGCATCGAACAGGGGGATGTAGTTCTCGATGAACAGCTGCTCGGGCGGGGTGACGAACTTCTGCTCGCTGCGCGCCTGCTCGAAGTCGTGGTAGCTGGCCGACACCCGCATCTTGTACTCGAACGCCCGGTCGAGGTCGTCGTCCGACTCGATCAGCTTGCCGATCAGCGCCGGGTTGCTCGACCAGATCACCGTGCGGTCGGGGGCGTAGATGTTGGCCAGGAGCATGTCCGGCAGGTGGGCGATATGGTCGAGGAACTCGCCCCGGGCCCGGCGCCGGGCCTCGGGATCGACGTCCGAAAGGGCGTGGTCGGTGCGCGGATCGAGTAGCTCGCCCATGGTCCGCACGTTGGGGATCGACACATGGCGCACTTCGGCATCGGCGATGGAGGTGATGAACTGCGCGGTGAGCAAGGCGTCGCGCTCGACGCTCTCGTCGATGATGAAGCGGCTGGAGATCAGGCCCAGGCCGACACCCACCGAGAGGATGATGGCCAGGCTCACCCAGGCGTACCAGCGCAACATGTTGAACGGTTTGCGCGCCGGGCCGGTGTCGGCGGGCGGCAACGTGTCGGGACGTGGGGCGAGGTCCATGGCGGGCTCCGCGGCTGGGCACCTCTAGAGGTTATAGCCCAGAGTTGGGGGAAGCATGGGGTGTTGGGGAGCTATTGATCGTGTGAGGGCTGCCAGGTGCTTGTCGTAACCCTTGCAGCGCCTGTGAGATCGAGCGCCGCGCGGGCGGCGCTCGATCTTGTAGGCGCTGCAAAACTTTCGGCGAACACCTAGAAATCCCACCCCGATCAAAGCGGCGCATCCTCAGCCAACCCCCGCAACAACCGATACTCACGCAACACCGCCGGCACATACCGCCGCGTCTCGGCAAACGGCGGCACCACCCGCCCCCGGCTGAGCACGGCATCGGGCCCGGCATTGTAGGCCGCCACCGCCAACGTGATGTCGTTGTCGAACAGCTTGAGCATGCGTTTGAGATAGCGCGCCCCACCCTGCACGTTGGAAGCCGGGTCCAGCACATCCGCCACGCCCATCTCCTTCGCCGTGTCCGGCATCAGCTGCATCAGCCCCGCCGCGCCCTTGGCCGAGCGGGCCTTGGGGTTGTAGCCGGACTCGGCCTTGATCAGCGCATGCAGCAGCGCCGGTGACACACCGTTGGCCAGGGCCGCGGCCGCCACCAGGTCGGCATAGGGCCTCCCGGTGACCAGCTGGGCGTTGACCGGCCCGCCAGCCACCCCGTTCTCCTGGATCACCCGCTCATAGTGCCGTCCTGGCCGATGCACGTTGGACAGCACGAAGCCGCCTTTGCCATCGCTGGAGATGTAGATGTCGGCCTGGGCGCCAAACGCCATCAGCCCCACCGCCAGTCCCAGGATCAGTCCACGCATGTCGGTCGCCTCCCGTCGCACAAGATCAAGAGTGGCCCCCGATGTGGGGGATATGCCCCGTCGATCCGGGCTTTTCAGCTATGACGCAAGCGCCGTGCCGCCCGCCATCACGCACGGCGCAAGGGCCCGACGCAGACGTGCACGGCTGTTGCATGGCAGGGGCAAACGCACTGGAGGGTTTCACCATGCAGCGCAACATCCATAACCAACGCGGCTTCACCCTGCTCGAACTGTTGGTGGTGCTGGTGGTGCTGGGCCTGCTGGCCGGCATCGTCGCGCCCAAGTATTTCAGCCAGCTGGGCCGCTCCGAGGCCAAGGTGGCGCGAGCGCAGATCGAAGGCCTGGGCAAGGCCCTGGACCTCTATCGCCTGGAAGTCGGCCACTACCCCAGCAGCGAACAGGGCCTGCAGGCCCTGGTGGTCGCACCCGGCGGCGAGGCGCGCTGGTCGGGGCCGTACCTGCAGAAAGCCGTTCCCCAGGACCCCTGGGGACGCCCCTACATCTACAAGCAGCCCGGCGAGAACGGCGGCGAGTATGACCTGCTGTCGATGGGCAAGGACGGCCAGCCCGGCGGTGACGGGGAAAACGCCGAGATCACCAGTTGGCAGTGAGGAGCCCGGCCATGCGCTATCAGCTCAAGGCCCTGGGCAGCCAGGGCGTGGTGCAATTGCAGGTGGAAGCCGAGGACAGCGACCAGGCCCGGCGCCAGGCCGAGGACCAGGGCCTGCGCGTGCTCAGCGTGCGCAGCCAGGGCCTGGCCCTGCGCCGGCGCCCGGCGGCGTTCGACCTGATGCTGTTCAGCCAGGAACTGGCCACCCTGCTCGGCGCCGGCCTGCCGCTGATCGACGCCCTCGAGAGCCTGGCCGAGAAAGCCCCGGGCGGCGCCATGCGCAAGACCCTGGAGCAACTGGTGCGCCAGCTGTACGAGGGGCGCTCGCTGTCCCAGGCCCTGGCCCTGCAGCCACGGGTGTTCCCCGCCCTGTACGTGGCCCTGGTGCAGTCCAGTGAACGCACCGGCGCCCTGGGCGACGCCCTGAACCGCTATATCGGTTATCGCCAGCGCCTGGACCTGGTGCGCCAGAAGCTGGTCGGCGCCTCGGTCTACCCGCTGCTGCTGTTGCTGGTGGGCGGCGGCGTGGTGCTGTTCCTGCTCGGCTATGTGGTGCCGCGCTTCAGCCTGGTATTCGAGGGCATGGGCACCGAGCTGCCCTGGCTGTCGCGGGTGCTGATGCGCATCGGCCTGTTCCTGCATGCCCAGCAACTGCCTCTGGGGCTGGGCACGCTCATCGGCATCGGCGCGCTGGTCGCCCTGCGTCGCCATCCGGCGCTGCGCCGTGGCGCCGGCCGCTTGCTGCGGCGGGTGCCGGCCCTGCACCAGCGCCTGGTGATGTACGAACTGGCGCGTTTCTATCGCTCGCTGGGGATTCTCCTGCAAGGCGGCATTCCCATCCTCACCGCCCTGGGCATGGCCCGGGGACTGCTGGGCAGCAGCGCGGCCGAAGGCCTGGAGCAGGCCAGCCGGCGGGTCGCCGAGGGCCTGCCGCTGTCCGATGCGCTGCAGGCCGGGCAACTGGTCACGCCGGTTTCGCTACGGCTGCTGCGCGCCGGCGAGCAGTCGGGCAACCTCGGCGAGATGCTCGAGCGCTGCGCGGACTTCCACGACCAGGAAATCGGCCGCTGGGTCGAATGGTTCGTCAAGCTGTTCGAGCCCTTGCTGATGACCTTCATCGGCCTGCTGATCGGGCTGATCGTGATCCTCATGTACATGCCGATCTTCGAGCTGGCGTCGAGCATTCACTGAGCAAGGTAGCAAATGGCCATGCGCATGGCTTAGCATCGCCGGTTTGCCCTTTGAGCCCTTGTATCGTGCCGCTTAGCCTGCCGACCCTGACCCTGGTCGCCGTTTTCATCCTGGCCCTGACGGGCATCCTGACCCTGCACGCCTGGCGGCGTTGCGCCAGCGATCCGAGCCTGGGCTACCTGGGCGCGATGCTGCTGCTCTCGGCCCTGGGGGTCAGCCTGAATGCCCTGCGTGGCATTGACATGGACTACCTGGCCCTGGTGCTGGGCAACATCGTCCTGTTGGTCGGCACCGGCCTGGGCTGGACGGCCATGCGCGTGCTCGGCGGGCGCAAACCGCACTGGCCGCTGCTGCTGGCCGGTGCCGTGTTCTGGGGGCTGTTCAGCCTGTGGCCGGGTTTTTACGGCGATCTCGGCCTGCGGGTGAAAGTGTATTCGCTGCTGACCCTGGGTTACACCTGCCTGAGCATCGGCGAGTTGCTGCGGCCACGGGTGCGCCTGCAGGTGTCCTATACCCCGGCGTTGATCCTGACCACCCTGCATGCAGCGCTCTACCTGATGCGCACGCTGCTCGAGGACGGTGTCGCCCTCGACCACGCCATCAACAGCGGCGGCGCCAGCCCGGGCTTCTTCGCCTTCATCCTGTTCGAGTCGATGCTTTTCGCCATCGGCATCTCTTATGTGACCCTGGCGATGGTCCGCGAGCGCGCCGAGATCCTGCTCCGCGCCGCAGCCTACAGCGACCCGCTGACCGGCATCGACAACCGTCGGGCGTTCATGGAGCGCGGCGCGCAGTTGCTGCATGACTGCGCGGCAGGCCAGGCACCGGTGGCGTTGCTGTTGTGCGACCTGGACCACTTCAAACGGATCAACGACCGCTTCGGCCACCCCGTCGGGGACGAGGTACTGCTGGCGTTCGCCCGGGAAACCGCCCGCCACCTGCGCCGGGACGACCTGTTTGCGCGCATCGGTGGTGAGGAGTTCGCCTGCCTGCTGCGCGGCGCCAGCGAAGCCGAGGCCGAACAGGTGGCGCAGCGGATCTGCGCCGGGTTTTCCGGGCTGGCGCTGCTGGAGCCGGGGCTGCTGGGCGTGAGCATCGGCATCGTCAGCCAGCCGGCCGCGCAAGGCGAGCTGTCGCGGCTGCTGTCGATGGGCGACCGGGCGCTGTATGCGGCCAAGCAACAGGGGCGTGGCCGGGTGTTGCGCTATGCCGAGGTGTCCTGACGCCCTTGATCCCTCTCAGTAGTCGAAGCGCTCCACCGCCCGCCGCCGCTCGTTGTCATCGCGCCGGTCATAGCTCGCCGTGGTCTGGATGTTGGCATGGTGCGCGAGCTTCTGCGCGATCGACAGATCGTGCTCCTCGATCACCCGGGTGATGAACGCCCGGCGAAAATCATGGGGCATGATCTTGGCCCCCACCTGCGCTCCGCGCTGGCGGGCGATGTAGTAGATCGCGTGTTTGGTGATGCGCGCACGGGTGATATGGCTGCCGCGGCGGATGCGGTTGAACAGGAAGCTGTCGTCGCGCTCGCCGGCGGGCAGGTGCTGGCGGCGCAGGTCGAGCCAGGCCTGCAGCTTGTCGAAGGCCCAGGCCGGGGCGTACTTGACCAGCTGGCGGTTACCCTTGGCCAGCACCTGCACGCTGCGCTCCTGGAAGTCCACCTGGTCCAGGTCGACGTCCACCGATTCCGACTTGCGCATGCCGGTGCCGTAGAGCAGCGCCAGGATCGCCGCGTCGCGCACGCCCTGGGGGCGCGGGTCGGCGGCGCACACGTCCATCAGCTCACGGATCAGGTTGCGTCGCAGATTGCGCCCCGGCGGCAGGCGGCTGCCGCCAGCCGGCTTGACCTCGCGGATCATCAGCAGTTGCTCGTGGTCGATCAGCCCCTGGCGCCAGGCCTCGTTCATCACCCCGCGCACCGCATTGACGTACAGCGACGAGGTATTGGGCGCATAGCCATCGGCGCGCAACGCCGCGACCAGGGCAATCACATGGCCGGGTTCGAGTCGGTGCCAGGGCACCTCGGCGATATCGACATCGGCGAAGCCCAGGCGGTCGGCGGCATCCTGCAGGATGTAGCGCATGGTCAGCTGGCTGGACGGGGCCAGGCGGGCAAGGTACTGCAGCAGCGGATTGCGCAGGAGATCGGTCACAGCGGGGATCCTGTAGCAAAGCCGAATGCGCGGCGGGCGCAAGACGGCGCAAAGCGAGTCATTTCAACCCTGATCAAGGTCAAAAAGACTACAAACAAAAAGAGTCATAATGACTTCGCGCAGTGCCATCACCTTGATATTCAAGGCCTTTGAACGCTGGCATGCTTCGTGATGGTACCCCATTCAACCGCTCCGATCGAACCAAGGTCCTCGCCATGCTCGTCCAGCCGATCACCGCTCGCCCACGCCGGGCCCTCTGGGCCCTGGGTTTTCGTCCGTTCTTCCTCGGCGGCAGCCTGTTCGCCCTGCTCGCCCTGCTGCTGTGGGCCGGCGTGCTGGCCGGCGCGTTCGAACTCAACCCGGCGGGCGGCATGCTCGCCTGGCACCGCCATGAGATGCTGTTCGGCTTCGCGGTGGCCATCGTCGCCGGCTTCCTGCTCACGGCCGTACAGAACTGGAGCGGCATCCCGGGCCTGAGCGGCCGACCGCTGCAGGGCCTGTTCATGCTCTGGCTGCTGGGCCGGGTCAGTTGGTTCCTGCCCTTGCCGGCCTGGCTGCTGGTCCTCATCGAAGGCGCCTTTCTGCCCTTGGTGGCGCTGGCCCTGGCACGACCGATCATCCAGCGACGGCTGCGCAACAACTACCCCATCGTGGTCCTGGTGCTGCTGATCGCCGCCTGCCAGTGGCTGACCCTGGCCGGCGGGCTGCAGGGCAACGAGGTGTGGCAACGGCGCGGAGTGCTGGCCGGGCTGTGGCTGGTGGCGGCGATGATGAGCGTGATCGGCGGCCGGGTGATCCCGTTCTTCACCCGTCGCGGCCTGGGCAACATGAGCCCGGCGCCGGCCCGCCCCTGGCTGGACCGTACCTGCCTGCTGGGCAGCGTGGCGCTGCCACTCACCTACGTACTGGGCTTCAACGATGCGCCGCAGCCACTGATGGCCGCGCTGTTCGCCGCCCTGGCAGCCCTGCACGGCGTGCGCCTGGCGCTGTGGCATGACCGTGGCCTGTGGCGGGTGCCGCTGCTGTGGTCACTGCACCTGGCCTACGCATGGCTGATCCCGGCTTGCCTGGGCCTGGCGCTGTGGCATGCGGGGTTGTCGATCAATCCGAGCCTGGCCGCCCATGCCCTGACGGTCGGCGCCATGACCGGACTGATCGTGGCGATGATGGCCCGGGTCAGCCTGGGGCATACCGGACGGCCGCTGGCGGTGCCGCGCAGCATCGGTTGGGCGTTCGCACTGATCCAGCTGGCGGCGCTGGCCCGGGTCGTGGTGGTGCCGTTCACACCGCTGGGGCTCGGGTTGTCGGTGCTGTTCGGCAGCGCCGCGCTGCTGCTGTTCCTTTGGCACTACCTGCCGATCCTGCTGCGAGCGCGAGTGGATGGCATGCCGGGCTGAACGACATTCGGGCCACCAGGGTGCCCGCCGCAACCCTTGCAGCGGCGGTGAGACCGAGCGCCGCGCGGGCGGCGCTCGATCTCATAGGCGCTGCAACTCTCACGTCGAACACCTTGAAAGGCCCTGGGTTGAAAACGCGCAGGCTTGCCCCGCGATAGGGGCGCATCTGGTCTACAGTTCAACCCACGCCCATCCGCCAAGGGACCGCATGGCCTTCCACCACCTCACCCGCACCCACCCCCGTCTCAGTATCGCCACCCTGGCCGGCCTGCTCGGCGGCTGGCTGATCCCCGCCGGCGACACCGTGCAGCATATCCTCGTCGGCTGGAACCTCGGCGTCTGGTTGTACCTGGCCATGGTCCTGTGGCTGAGCCTGCGGGCCAATGCCGAGCGGGTGCGCAAGGTCGCCCGTATCGAAGATGAAAACGCCGGCCTGGTGCTGATCACCGTCTGCGTCTCGGCCATCGCCAGCCTGGCCGCCGTCACCCTGCAATTGGTGTCCAGCCGCGGCCTGGACGGCGGCGCCCTGGCCCTGCACTACCTGTACACCGGGCTGACCGTGGCCGGCTCATGGCTGCTGATCGGCTGCATCTTCAGCCTGCACTACGCCCGGCTGTTCTACACCGGCGACCGCCATGAACCGCCCCTGCGCTTTGCCGACGGCGAGCGCAACCCGGACTACTGGGACTTCCACTACTTCTCGTTCACCATCAATGTCGCCGTGCAGACCTCGGACATCGGCGTCGCCGGCCGGGCCATGCGCCGGGTGGTGCTGGCCCACTCACTGGTAGGTTTCGTGTTCAACACGGCGATCCTCGGCTTCACCATCAACATCGCCGCCGGACTGCTCGGCTAGCACCCGCAGCGCGCAGGCAGCGATACGCCGACACACCTGCTCCAGCACATCGGCTTCCAGCACCAGCCCCAGGCGCAGGTGCCCCGCGGCACTCGGTCCGAAACCATCCCCCGGCAGCAACGCCACGCCCTCCTCGTCCAGCAGGCGCTGGGCGAACGCCTGGGCGCCGAGCCCGCTGCCGCGGATATCGAGCATCACGAACATGCCACCGGCCGGCCGATGGGCATGAATGCCAGGACAGCCCTCCAGCACCGCGCATACCCGGTCACGCCGCTGCCGGTAGATCTCGCGCATCCGCCGCACGTCATCCCCTGCCTGATCCAGGGCCACGCAGGCAGCATGCATGACGAACTCCGGCAGGCCGAACAGCATGCTCATGACCAGGGTACCGAGGTGCCTGGCGAACAGCGGCGGCCCGATCACCCAGCCGACCCGCCAGCCACTCATGGCATGGGACTTGGACAGGCTGCCGATCGACACGCAGCGCTCGGCCATGCCCGGGAGGCTCAACGGACTGGGCGCCTCACCGTCGTACAGCAATGACTGGTAGACATCGTCGCAGATCAACCACAGATCATGCTCCCGGCATAACTGCGCCAGGCGCTCCAGGTCGGCCTGGTCGATCATCGCGCCCGTCGGATTGTGCGGACTGTTGAGCAGCAGGCCCCGGGTGCGCGGGGTGATCGCCCTGGCCACCGCCGCAGGATCCAGGCGAAACCCCTGTTCCGGCCGCACCGCGACCTGCACGGCCCGTGCACCGCAGGCACCGAACACGCCGTGATAGGTCACGTACATGGGTTCGGCGACGATCACCTCGTCGCCGGGTTCGAACAGGCACTGGAAGGTCGCAAACAGACCGCACTGTGCCCCTGCGGTCACCACCACCTGCACCGGATCGAGGGGCAGTTGGCTATGGCGCACCACCGCCTCACGCAGGGCGAGGCTGCCGCGCACATCGCTGTAATGGGTGTCGCCGCGGCGCAGGCTGGCCACGGCGGCCTCGACCACCGGGGCCGGAGTGTCGAAATCGGGGTCACCCACCGACAGCAGGAAGATTTCGCGCCCCTGGCGGCGTTGCTCCAGGGCCTGGTAGTGAATGTCCCAGGCGGCGACTGCATGGCCGGCAATACGTTGGGTGAGCGTGGAATAACGCATGACTGTCTCCCTGTCTGCCGGCCGGCACCGTTGGTCCGAAAAGCGCTGCAGATAAACATAGCAGAGCAACCCTCGCTGCCAGCCGTCCACCCACGGGGAAAACGTTTGCCCAGCCAACGAGCACCCACCGTTCATCGTGACAGGACTGTGACCGCCGTCATGCATTAGTACATCTGCCATATTTTCCGGCGAACACTGCCATGGCAGGTGCTATGGTTAAAGTCCCGACGGCCAGGACGGCCACAGTATTACCGCTACGCAATCACCGCGTTCAGGATACGAACAAGGAGGCTGGCATGAACAAGATGACGTTCCCCAACGCCTGCCAGGTGATGCGCTGGCATTTCCATCCGCTGGGTTTCGAGGCCAGCATGGATGCCCCGCGCAGCATGGTCGCCCGGCTGTTCGACCGGGCCACTGGCGAAACCCTTCTGGCGATCGCCGGCATTCCCTGCGCCACCATCATGCCCGCCGCCGATGTCGAGCGGATCATCGAGGCGGTGGAGGCCGAGATGGAAACCTTCGACCTGCTGGCCGGCCCCATGCGCAGCGCTGTCTAAATTGCCTGTTCCTGACGCGCTTTCAACGCCTGCAACCCCTTCATGAACTGCTCGGGCGGCACCGGCTGGCCAAGCAGGTAGCCCTGCAGCGAGTCGCAACCCAGGCGGGTCAGGAAGTCCTGCTGGCGGTCGGTCTCCACGCCTTCGGCGACAATCCGCAAGCCCAGTGCCTGGCCCAGGGCGACGATGGCCGAGACGATCGCCGCATCGTCGCTGTCCTGCTCCAGGTCGCGCACGAAGCCGCGGTCGATCTTCAGCTCGTTGGCCGGCAGGCGCTTGAGGTACATCAGGCTGGAGTAGCCGGTGCCGAAATCGTCGATGGACAGGTCAACGCCCATGTCCGACAGGCGCTGCAGCACATGCAGGCTGGCGTCGGCATCGCGCATGGCGGTGGTTTCGGTAATTTCCAGGGTCAGGCGGTTGGCCGGCAGGCCATTTTCACTCAACGCCTGGGCCACGTTGTCGACCAGTCCGGCATGGCAGAACTGAATGGCCGACAGGTTGACCGCGATACGCCAGTCGTCGTTGCCCTCATCCAGCCACTGGCGCATCTGCCGACAGGCTTCGCCCAGTACCCACTCGCCGATCGGAATGATCAACCCGGTCTTCTCGGCCAGGCCGATGAAACGGTCCGGCAGCATCAGGCCATGTAGCGGGTGCTCCCAGCGCAGCAGGGCCTCGGCGCCGATGGGCTGGCGCTGCACGGCGTCGAACTTGGGCTGGTAGTGCAGGCGGAACTGCTGGTGCTCCAGGGCCGTGCGCAGATCCTGCAGCAATTGCAGTTGCTGGCGCGCGTTGCTGTTCATCGAGGCGTCGAAGAAGCTGTAGCCGTTCTTGCCGGCGCTCTTGGCGTGGTACATGGCCGCGTCGGCGTTGCGCAGCAGCTCGTGCTGGTCCAGGCCGTTGCCCGGGTACAACACGATGCCCAGGCTTGCCGACAGTTGCAGGTCGTGCTCGGCCACGCGGAACGGCCTGGCCATCAGGTTGACCTGCTTGACCGCGACGTTCATGGCGTCGTCCGGCTCTTCCAGCTCCACCAGCAGCACGAACTCGTCGCCGCCGATCCGCGCCAGGGTGTCCTGGCTGTGCAGATGGCCGCGCAGGCGCGCCGCCACGGCCTTGAGCAACAGGTCGCCGACATGGTGGCCGAAGGCGTCGTTGACCGGCTTGAAGCCGTCCAGGTCGATGAACATCAGGGCGAAGCAGCCGCCCTGCTCCGCCACCCGGCCCATGGCCTGGTCGATACGGTCGGCCAGCAGCGTGCGGTTGGGCAACCCGGTCAGGGTGTCGTGCAGGGCCAGTTGGGTCAGCTCCTGGTTGGCCAGGGTCAGCGAGCGTGCCAGCTCCGCCGTGCGCGCTTCCAGGCGGGCGTCCAGCACCGAGGTGAGCAGGGCCACCGCCAGCACCGCCAGGGTGGTGATCAATACCAGGTAGTCCAGGCCGTCGCCGGCCAGGCCCGTGGCCAACGCGCCACAGAAGCTGCCCGCCGGGAAGTTGGCCGCGGCCATGCCGGTGTAGTGCATGCCGACGATGGCGATGCCCATCACCACTGCCGCGACGCCGCGGATCTGGCGCACATAGGGCGTGTGCTGGCGCAGGCGGAAGGCAATCCACAGCGCCGCCGCCGACGCCCCCACCGCGATGGCCAGCGACGCGCCGAACAGCGTCGGGTCGTAGTCGATACCCGGCTGCATGCGCAGCGCGGCCATGCCCATGTAGTGCATGCAGGCGATGCCGGTGCCCATGATCAAGGCGCCGAACGCCAGCTGCAACCACGGCAGCTTCGGCTGGCTCACCAGCCACAGGGCAAAGCCCGAGGAGGCCACCGCGATCAGCAGCGACAAGGCCGTCAGGGCGGTGTCATAGCCCAGCTCGATCGGCAGGCTGAACGCCAGCATGCCGATGAAATGCATCGACCAGATGCCGATGCCCATGGCGAACGCCCCGCCACCCATCCACAGGTACACCGCCCGCCCCTTGGCCGTGGCGATGCGCCCGGTAAGGTCCAGGGCCGTATAGGAGGCAAGGATGGCCACGCACAGCGAAATCAACACCAGCGAGGAGGAGTAACTACCGATCAGCATTCGCACTTCCAGGAACAGGCCGAAGGACGGCCCGGGAAAAGCCGATAATTGTACTCAAGCTTTGGCGAAACGCACGGGGTTTTCGCGGGTCTGAGTGGATCCAATGATTGACCGGAGGCGCCGCAGGGACTGGGCTAGAGCGCATTGCCCAGTAATTGAAGGCATATTGCCATTGGTCGTCTCGGGCCTCATCGCGGGGCAAGCCCGCTCCCACGCTGTGAAACATCCCTGAATGACCTGGAAGATTGCGTGGGAGCGGGCTTGCCCCGCGATGACGTCACGACGAAACCCAAGCCAGGCGAAGCGACTCCAGCTAATCTGAACAGGCCAACACCCTGAAACCACGCCGCCCCAGGAGCTCGCCATGGCCACCCGCCCCAGGCAGGCAGTGCTGCTCGCCCTGCTTGCCCTCGCACTGTCGCTGACTGCCGGCTGTTCGAGCAAACACACCACCACCCACTACGCAGCACAAGGCTCCGCTTGCTATGCCAAGGCCCTGCCCAGCAGCGGCGAGGGTGGCCTGGCCTTCGGCCCCACCCTCGCCATGGCCAGCAAGAAGTCGCTGGCCAGTTGCGTGCGCTACGCCGGCAGGTCGGGCGGCACGCCGCACACCTGCCAGGTCGTCGTGGCCAAGTGCAAGGGCTGAGCTAGCCCAGCGCCTCCTCGATCAGCGCGGCGACTTCCTTGGCCCGCGAGGCCAGCGACGCATGACTGGCATCCAGGGTGATGACCTTGCGCGCCTTCAACCGCGCCGACATCATTTGCTGGTTGGCCGGCGCGATCATGTGATCCTGTCTGGAGACCTGGTACCACGACGGTTTGTGCTTCCACGCCGGATCAACGATGGTGTCGCCAAAGGTGCTCGCCAGCGGCGCCTTCTGCGTCACCGCCATGACCAGCGCCTCGTCCGCCGACAGGTCCTGGCAGAAGCTCTCATGGAACTTGTCGGCCTTGATCCACAGGTAACCGTCGCTGTCCGGCGCCAGGTTCGGAGCCGCCAGCGGGGGATGCTGCTTGGTCAGTGCGCCTGGGCTTTCGCCCGCATCGGGTGCGAAGGCCGCGATGTAGACCAGCCCCGTTACATTGGCCTGGTTGCCCGCCTGGGTGATCACCGCTCCGCCATAGGAGTGGCCGACCAGCAGCACCGGCCCGTCGACCTGCGCCACCATCTTGCGCGTGCGCTCGGCGTCATCCGCCAGGGAGGTCAGCGGCAACTCCACGGCGCGGACATCCTTGATGCCCTTGCGCGCCAGCTCGACGATCACCTTGCCCCAATGGGCGGCACCGCCCCAGAAACCATGTACCAATACGACCGTTGGCTTGCTCATGAATGAACACCTTCGCTAGGGAAACAGGGATGTGATTCGCCGCAACAGCATAGGCCATCGGCTGGCGCGCCTTAGATCAAAGGCACTGGACGGCACTCGCGCAAATGACGCAAAACCTATTGGCCGGTCTGCTGGCGTTGCCAGCGTTGCAGGTTTTCTGCCACCAGTTGCTCGGGCAACGGGCCTGCAACCAGCGCCTTCATCTTGCGCGCCAACTGCTCGCGCAGCGCCGGCTTGTTGCAGCCGGACTTGTGCGACAACGCCAGGTACAACCCTTCGCTGGAGACCGGCGGTTCGAGCACCTCAAGCGCCTGCTCCTTGCCCAGCGTGCGAGCCAGGGCCAGCCCGGGATAGTGCTCGAAGATCACATAGTCGCTGCGTTTGAGCAGCAGCTTCTGGAAAGCCTGGGTGACGCTGGGCACGGCCTCGAGGTTGAGCTGCGCCCGGGCGTAGTCGTCGAAGGCCTGGCCGTGGCTGTTGTTGACCAGCGTTCCGCCACGTCGCCCCTTGAGGTCGGACCAGTCGCTGTAGGCGAAGCCCTCCCCCTTGCGCACCCAGACCACACTGGAGTTGAACAGGAACGGCGGGCTGACGAAATCCACCAGCAGCTCCCGCGCCTGGGTGTGGAAATACCCGGCGAGCATGTCGACACGCCCGCTGCTCACCTCTTCCTGGGCCCTGGACCAGGGCCCGACATACACCACGTCCACCACCAGGCCGAGTTCCTTGGCCACCTGCTTGAGCAGGTCGGCATTGGCGCCGATGAGGCGCTCGGGGTCCTGCGGGTCTCGCCAGAGGTAAGGGGGATACTCCGGATTGCCGGTAGCGGTGAGGTGCTGGCAGGCGTCAGCGGCGGAGCTGATCTTGGGCACCATCGCCAGGGCGAACGACAACAACACAGACACGCCCAGACAACGTCCGTTCATTGCGTTCCTCGTACTATGGATTACGCCACTGACAACGTGGCCTTACACAGTGTGCACGAGAAATGGCCGAACGCCACGTGCGCTGTCGCGATCCGTGCTGCGGTACGTCGTCACGCCAGGTGCTGAACGTGCCGGGCTGTCTCAGCCGGCCGCTCGCGGCATCAGCTCGTAGGGGTGCTTCCAGCCCGGAATTGCCTGGATACGCGCCTTCCAGGCTTCGATATGGCGGAACTCCTCCAGCGCCAACCCCGTGTCTTCAGGCATGTACACATATCCCGCCAGGGACAAGTCGGCAATGGTCAGCCGCCCACCCACCATGAACGGCGTGTTTGCCAGGTGCGCATCGACGATCTGGTAGGCCGCCCTGGCCCGCTCGCGCAAGAAGCGGGTGACATCCGACTCGCCCATGCTCTTCAGGCAGTAGATGAAACGCAAGGCCGCGTAATAGCTGGTGAACTTGTGGTTGTCGAACAGCATCCAGCGCCAGATCTCGCGCTTCTCATGTTCGTCGCGCGGGCCGAAGCGGCCGGTGCGCTCGGCCAGGTAGTCGAGGATCAGCGCCGACTGGGTGAGCTTCTCCCCGGCATGCTCCAGCACAGGCACCTCGCCCTGTTCATTGACCGCATCACGCCAGTCCTGGCCACGGGTCTGGCCGTTAAAGAAATCGACGAACTCCGGCGCCCAGTCCTGGCCGGTGAGTTCCAGCATCAGTGCGACCTTGTAGGCGTTGCCGGATTCGGCAAAGCAGTGGAGCGTGTATTCGGCCATGGGCATTCGGTTCCGTTGATTGAGTATCGCTAGCGAGTCATCACCAGCACTTGCCCTTCGAATCGTAGTGACAGATTTCCTAACCACCAGAATTTTTGGATCGGCTGCTTGAGCGGCTGCCCCCGCGGAAGGTGGTGTCCTGGCCGCCGAGGGCGTTGGGCCTGCTCCTGGAACTGCGGCCATCGTTGTAGGTGGTGTCCTGGCCGCCAATGTTATTGGGCCGGCTTCTGGAACTAAGGCCATTATTGTAGGTGGTGTTTTGGCCACCAATGTTATTGGGCCTGCTCCTGGAACTAAGGCCGTCGCTGTAGGTGGTGTCCTGGCCGCCAATGTTATTGGGCCTGCTCCTGGAGCTGCGGCCATCGCTGTAGGTGACATCCTCACCGCCAATGTTATTGGGCCGGCTTCTGGAGGTGGTGCCGTCACTGTAACGGCAATTCTGACCGCCAATGTTATTGGGCTGGCATGTGTCGGCCAGGGCCAGCGGTGAAACAAAAATCAAAGTGGCCAACAGCGCAAACTTGAACTTCATGAATCTTCCTTGAACCGATCTACCGAGAAGGTGCCTGAACAATACAATGGCCGCATGCCATTAGCGAGTGCGCCATTCGACCGCCTGTGGAACTCCCTGCGCCCCTTCACGCTCTTAACATCATGCAGTAACTCCCTTGGGCATTACCTTTCCGGAGGACTCGCCATGCGCCATTTACTGCTCGTTCCCTCACTGCTGCTCCTGCTCCCCGCCAGTGCCGCCCTGGCCCGCGTCGATGCCGGGGATGTCGCCACCTCGGCGGGGATCTCCGCATCGCTGTACTCGACCTTCAAGGACGACAAACGGATCATTCCGGCCCGTGACGAACTGTCGGCCTTCGTCGCCAGTGGTGGTGCCATTCGCGGGGCTTACCTGGAGTCGGCACTGGCCCACGTACGCCAGGCCAATCCCGGGCTGCAGGCCAGTGACGAGGAACTGGCCCGGGCGCTACTGTCGCAGGATGACGGCTTGGCGGATCACTGAGCGCAAGAAACCCGGGGCCGCCCATGCGGCCCCTGCCTGCTCAGCGCGCCCGGTTGGTAACCCCGAACGGGATGTGCACCGACGGCGCCACGGTGCTGGTGCTCTTCAGATGCCCCGACTGGTCGTCGAAGAAGATGTGCGGCTTGAGCACCTGCAGCACCCGCCGTTTCTCGATGCCCCCGAGGAAGAATGCATCGTTGGCCATCACCCCCCAGCTTTTCAGGGTGTTGAGCGCTCGTTCATGGGAGGGCGCGTTGCGCGCCGTGACGATCGATACCCGCAGGCGGTTCTCGTAGCCCGGATGGGCCAGCTTGTGCTGTTCCTCGGCTGCCTGGATACGGGCGATGCGCACAAAGAACTCCTTGAGCGGGCCAGGGTTGTGCGGCTGGGTGACGTTGATCACCTCATGGGCGTGAAAGCTGTCCAGCCCGCCTGACTGCATCACCGCCTCCGACTCGTCCCCGGCCAGCACGCCGTCGAAGTCAAAGGCGATGCGCAGGTTGTCGTCGCTTTCGTCGTCATCGAACTTCGAATCCAGCACCTGCCCTGCCGGATAACCGGCCTTGATCGCGGCATCGACGTGCTGCTTGTCAGCGGAGAGGAACAGGGCGATGTTCAGCGCCGGGATGTACTCGTACGGCGAGCGGCCCTGGGTGAAGATCGCCCGGGTCATGTTCAGGCCGTAATGGCCGATGGTCTTCATCACCCGCATGCCGGTGTCCGGGTCGTTCTGCGACAACAGCACCACCTCCACCAGCGGGTCCTCGGGATCGCCACGCAGGTCGTTGAGGGCCAGCAGACGCTTGATGAAGGGATAGGCAATGCCTTTTCCCAACGGCACGTCCAGGTGCTGCTCCTGGTATTTGCGGTACTGCGCCTCGCCCTCGCGACGGAACACCGCGTCCGATTCGCTGAGGTCGAACACGGCGCTGGAGGCGACACCGATGACCAGGCGATCATCCAGTTCGAAGGCCATGGGGCTTTCCTTGTATTGATAACGTTGTACGCGATGCCGCTCAGCCTTCGCTGCGGCCCTGCAGGCGCGAGGTCCAGTCTTCGACCTGATGTTGCTCCAGGCGCTTCTCCAAGGTCCGGCGCCAGTTCGGCACCAGCGGCAGCGCCAGGCACTCGCGCAACAGGTCGGGCTCCAGCCGCTTGTCGAACAGCACCGCCGAAAGCCGCGCCACCGACCATTCACCGTGCGGGCGCTCGACCAGTTGCAGGGCATCGCCGGCCTCGATCACGCCCTCCTCCAGCACCCGGTAGTACCAACCGGTTCGCCCGCTCTGTTGCACCCTCAACGCCATCTGCGCCACGTCGAAGCGGTCGTTGAGCTTCCAGCACGGCATGCGCCCCTGGGAGATTTCCAGCAACGCCGTGCCGACGCGGATCCGGTCGCCCAGGCAGACATCGGCCTCGCGCCAGCCGGTGCTGCTGAAGTTTTCGCCGAAGGCGCCGGGCCGGTTCAGCAAGGGATGCTCGCCCAGTTCGGCAGTCCAGTCGGGATAGTGATCGCGGGGGTAATGGTGGATGGCTTTCTCGACACCACCGTGTACGCGCAGATCGCCCTGTTCATCGCCGGCGATACCGATGAAGGTCACTGCCAGAGGCCCTTGGCGAGGCTGCTTGTCGATGGCACTGTGCGAACCCGGGCGGGTAAACGGCCGGGCGCAGCCGGTGAGCAGGCTGTCAAGACGCGGACTGGGCAAGTTCATGCGGCGGTCTCGTGGAAAGGTCCGCCAGAGCTTACACCAGAGCGCCTGAGGGCCCAACCGCATTACCTGTGGGAGAAACTGTCTTGCTGAGTTTTTTCAGCTGCCGCGATCTCTGTAGGAGCGGCCTTGTGCCGCGAAAGGGCTGCGAAGCAGCCCCAGGATTTCAGCGTTCTTGCAAAGATCGCCGGGGCCGCTTTGCGGCCCTTTCCGGCCGGTCCGGCGCCCCGGCAAGGCCGCTCCTACAGGTTGGAGTAGCACCTGTGGGAGCTGGCCGCGCAATCATAGACCGTTACTTGCCCCGCGCCTTGTTGTAGATGGTCTTGGCGCGGTCGGCCGAGGCTTGGCACTTGGCCATGTCGTCTTTGTCCCGGGCGTCCTTGGCCTCCTTGAGCAGCTCGTGATAGTCATGGGCCATGCCGCCATGCAGTGCCTGGCCATCGGTCTTGCTGATGTACTCCAGATCGTTGATCTTGGCATCGCAATTGGTCGCCGGGCCATCCTCGGCTTGGGCGGCGAAACTCAGTACGCAGGTGATCGCTAGCAGTGTCATGGATTTCATGGCGTGTTCTCCTGGGAAATCGACGCAGAACAGAGCTTAGTCCGCCCGTGCATGCCCGACGGTGCTTCAGCCCAACGGTCGTGCAACCTCGCCGATCAGGAAGTCGATGAACACCCGCACCTTCAACGGCATGTAACGGGCCTGCGGATACACCAGCATGAACGGCCGCGACGTCCCGCCATGCCCGGCCAGCACCTCCACCAGTTCGCCACTGTCCAGCGCATCCTGCACGGTAAAGCGGTACGCCTGCATCAGGCCGCCCCCATGGCGCACCAGGGTCGTGGTGGCGAGGAAATCGCCCAGGCAAGTCAGCGCACCCTGGGTCTCGAGCTCGACCAGCAGCCCGTCACGGCAAAAGCTCCAGGGCGGACGCCTGCCGCTGCTGGGCAGCTCGAACTGGATGCACTCATGCCCGGCCAGGTCCTCCAGGGCCTGTGGCGTACCAGCCCGGGCCAGGTAGCCGGGGGTGGCGACCACCACCAGCTCGGCGTCCTCCAGGCGCCGGGCCACCAACCGCGAATCGGCAGGCGCGCGGCCACGGATCGCCAGGTCGAAGTGTTCCTCGGCGAAATCGACGTTGCGATTGCTGACATGCACATCTACCTGCACCCCTGGATAGCGCTGGCGAAAACGCGGCAGCAGTGGCAACAGGCGGTGATGGGCATAGGGCGTAGGTGCGCTGATGCGCAGGCGGCCAGCGGGCTCGAGCTGGCCACCGGTGACTTGGCGCTCGGCCTCGACCAACTGCCCCAGTGCCTGGCGGCAGTGCAGGTAATAGGCCTGGCCGGCCTCGCTCAGGCGCATCTGCCGGGTGGTGCGCACGAACAGGCGCACGCCCAGACGCTCCTCCAGGCGCGCCACCGAGCGGCTCACCGCCGCGGGGGTGACCCCTGCCAGGGTGGCCGCCTCGGTAAAGCTGCCGGCATCGGCGGCAAGGCAGAACAACTCCAGGCTGCCCAGTTGCAGGTCATCGAAATGGCGGGTCATGGCGGGCTCTATTAATTACATGATGTATCGATTGAAATGCCCTGCGCCTCATTTTTCAAGCCGAGATTGCAACTTAAAGTGGCTCCACACCCGAGCAACGGCTCGCATCACCGGAGAGTTTCCCATGAGCAACGCAAGAACCGTCATCATCACCGGCGCCTCCAGCGGCCTGGGCTTCGCCCTGGCACAGGCCTACCTCAAGCGTGGCGATAACGTGGTCGGCAACGCCCGCACCCAGGCTCGCCTGGACGAAGCCGCAGCGCGCCTGGGAAATCCGGCCGCCTTTATCGGCGTGGCGGGCGACATCGCCGAAAAAGCCACCGCCGAGCGGCTATTCGCCGCCGCCCAGGAAGCCTTTGGCCGGGTTGATATCCTGGTCAACAACGCCGGCATCTTCATTCCAAAGCCCGTGACCGACTACACCGAGGCAGACGTCGATGCGCTGGTCGGCACCAACCTCAAGGGCTTCTTCTACCCTGCCCAGGCCGCAGCGAAAATCATGAAGGCCCAGGGGCACGGGCATATCGTCGCCATCACCGCCTCGGTGGCCCTGCAACCGGACACCCGCGTCCCGGCGCTGCTGCCGGTGCTGGTCAAGGGCGGGCTGAACCAGGCGGTCAAGGGCCTGGCCCTGGAGCTGGCAGCAAGCGGCGTGCAGGTCAACGCCGTGGCCCCGGGCATCATCGACACGCCGCTGCACAGCGGCCACACCGAAGGGCTCGGCGCACTGTCGCCAAGCGGTCGCACCGGCAAGCCAGAGGATGTGGTGGACGCCGTGCTGTACCTGACCGATGCCCGTTTCGTCAGCGGCGTCATCCTCCCCGTCGACGGTGGCAGCACCGCCGGTACCTGGCACTGAACCTGGAGCGACGCACATGCCTTATGTCCATATCCGCGTGACCGATGAAGGCGTCACGGCCGAACACAAGCGTCAACTGATCGAAGGCACCACCCGCCTGCTGGAAAAGGTCCTGAACAAGCCGCCGGCGAGCACTTTCGTGGTGATCGAGGAAGTGCCCACCGACAACTGGGGCGTCGGTGGCGAATCGGTGACCTCATTGAGAGCACGCGAACGGCGATAAAAGCAACCACCGGCCTGGAAAACTGGCCGGTTCGCATGCGCCTAGCGCAACAGCGTCTGGATCTGCTCGTGGAGCGTGTCGAGGTCGAACGGCTTGGCCAGGATCGGCGCCTTGCGCGCGATCGGGCTGCCCGACTCGACGATCTCGGCCGGGTAGCCACTGATGAAGATCACCTTCAGGTCCGGGCGCAGCTTCACCGCAGGCTCGGCGATTTCCACCCCGGAAATCCCGCCTGGCAGGCGGAAATCGGTGACCATCAGGTCCAGGTGCGGCTTGCTCGCCAGGATCGCGAACGCCTCCTCGCCGTCCTCGGCCACCAGCACGTGGTAGCCCTCGCCGGCCAGGTAATCGCGCAGGATCATGCGGATCGCCGGTTCATCCTCGACCACCAGTACCACGTCTTGTGCATCTTCACTCATGACAACGCCTTCGCATTCAACAGGTTGGCCATCAGACCCCAGCACTACGCAGAGGTTGCGCGGGCCGGGTCACAATGTTGCGACTGTGCCGACAGCGGCAGATACACGGTGAAGGTCGAGCCGATGCCGGCCTGGCTGTCGACCTGGATCCGCCCGCCATGGGCCAGGACGATCTGCTCGGAGATGTACAGGCCCAGGCCCAGCCCGCCCGTGGCCTGCTGCGCGGCGACGCGCTCGAATTGCTGGAAGATCCGCTGCAGGTGTTGCGCATCGATACCGATGCCATGGTCCTGCACCTGCACGCAGGCCATCTCGCCCGCTTCGAACACCCGCACCTGGACCGGTTTGCGCTCACCATAGCGCAAGGCATTGGACAACAGGTTGGCCACCACTTGTTCAATGCGGAACTCGTCCCAGTCGCCCTGCAAGGGGTCGCAGCGCTGCAGTTCGAGCGGCGTGTCCACGGCGCCGGCCTGGGTGGCGAAGTTCTCCACCAGGCCCCGCACCAGTTGCCCAAGGTCGAAGGTCCGCGGGCGGATCGACAGCTTGCCGGTACGGATCCGCGATACATCGAGCATGTCCTCGACCAGGCGGATCAGGCTGTTGATCTGGCGCTCGTCGCGCTCGACCATGGCCTTGAGCTTGTCCTCGCTGAACGCCGCCAGGTTGCCGCGGGACAGGTGCAGGCGGCGCAGCTGGGTTTCCAGGACCAGCCCGTTGAGCGGCGTGCGCACCTCATGGGAGACAATCGACATGAAGTCGTCACGCATGCGCACCGCGTGCTCCAGCTCGCCCCGCGCCACCTGCAACTGGGCCAGCAGCAGCTCTTGCTCCTGGCGGCTCTGCTCCAGGGCCTGCAACTGTCGGTCGAGGGCCTTGCGCTGGCGGAACAGATCGACGAACACCGACACCTTGCTCTTCACCGCCAGGGTTTCCAGCGGCTTGTGCAGGAAGTCCACGGCGCCGCTCTCGTAGCCCTTGAAGGCGTAGTTCATTTCGCGCCCGGCGGCGCTGACGAAGACGATGGGGATGCTGCGGGTCTTTTCCGTGCCGCGCATCAGCTCGGCCAGCTCGAAGCCGTTCATGCCAGGCATCTGTACATCGAGAATGGCCAGGGCGAACTCGTGCTCGAGCAGCAGCGACAACGCCTGCTCGGCGGACTGCGCCTGGTGCACCTCGCGGTCCTCGCCCTGGATCAGGGCGTCGAGGGCCAGCAGGTTTTCCGGCAGGTCGTCGACGATCAGCAGTTTCGCGGTAATGTGGCTTAGCATGCGCTGGGTTCCAGGGTAGCGAGCAACTGCCCGATACCGCCAAGGGAAAGAATATGGTCAGGGTCGTGCAGGGCCAGGGCGGCCTCCGGCATCAACGCCACCTGTGCGTCGCGGGGGTCCTGGACAACCGTCCGGCCACCGCTTTGTCTGATGCGCAACAGCCCCCGGGCGCCGTCTTCGTTGGCGCCGGTGAGCAGCACGCCGAGCAGGCCCGGGCCATAGGCATCGGCGGCCGACTCGAAGAGAAAATCGATTGCCGGGCGCGAGAAATGCACCGGCGCTTCCTGGCTGAGCGAGAAGCTGAGGTCGCGCTCGACCGACAAGTGATAGCCCGGCCCCGCCACGTAGATCAGCCCAGGCTCGATCCGCGCCTTGTCGAAGGCTTCGCGCACCGGCCGGCGCAGGCGCCGCTGCAGCACCTCGGCGAGCTGGCTGTGGCGGTCGTCCGGCAGGTGCAGCAGGCACAACACCGGGATGGCGAAGTCCGCCGGTAGCGCGCCAAGCACGCTGAACAGCGCCGTGACGCCGCCCGCCGAGGCGCCGATGACGATCGCGCGCACGCCGTTCATGTCTTGCGGTAGATCCGCTCGGGCCGCACCAGCGGCTCGAAGCCTTCGCTGTAGGCCGAGAAGTCCACCGACTCCTTGCTACCCAGCACCAGGAAGCCGCGGTGGCACAGCGACTCGTGGAACAGGCCCAGGGCGCGGTCCTGCAGGTCCTTGTTGAAGTAGATCAGCACGTTGCGGCACGACACCAGCTGGGTCTCGGAGAACACGCTGTCGGTGGCCAGGCTGTGGTCGGCGAAGGTCACGTTGTCGCGCAGGCTGCTGTCCATGATGGCGTTACCGTAGGCGGCGGTGTAGTACTCGGAGAAATCTCGCCGGCCACCGGCCTTGCGGTAGTTCTCCTCGTACTCGCGCATGCTCTGCATCGAGTAGATGCCCTGTTTGGCGCGCTCCAGCGAATGCGGGTTGATGTCGGTGGCGTAGAGGATGGTGCGCTCCAGCAGGCCTTCCTCGCGCAGCAGGATGGCCATGGAGTATACCTCCTCGCCGGTGCTGCAGCCGGCGATCCAGAGCTTCAGCGACGGCCAGGTGCGCAGCAGCGGCACCACTTCGTTGCGCAGCGCAAGGAAATGCCCGGGGTCGCGGAACATCTCGCTGACCGGGATCGTCAGGTACTGCAGCAGCTCGAGGAACATGCCCGGGTCGTGCAGCACCCGCTCCTGCAGCGCCGACACCGTGCGGCAGTCGAACTGGCGCACGGCGTGGAGGATCCGGCGCTTGATCGAGGCGCCGGAGTAA
Organism: Mitsuaria sp. RG; assembly: GCF_028369275.1. Lineage (NCBI taxonomy): Bacteria > Pseudomonadati > Pseudomonadota > Betaproteobacteria > Burkholderiales > Sphaerotilaceae > Roseateles > Mitsuaria sp. RG. The sequence continues at coordinate 38,020 of NZ_JAQMYQ010000019.1, read as the reverse complement.
TCGCGAAAATCGTAGCTGTACTTGAGGTAGATCGCCTCGATCAGCAGCCGGATCTCGATATCGGTGTTGCGTTCACTGGTCAAGATTTCAGATTCGCTCCAATTGCGGCAGCCAGACCCGGATCAGCGAGAACAGGCGGTCCAGGTCGATCGGTTTGGCCAGGTAGTCGTTGGCCCCGGCCTGCAGGCAGCGCTGCTGGTCATCCTTCATCGCCTTGGCGGTCACGGCGATGATCGGCAGCTTGCGCCAGCGCGGCTGCTGACGGATCAGGCGGGTGGCCTCGTAGCCGTCCATCTCCGGCATCATCACGTCCATCAGCACCAGGTCGATGTCATCGTTGGCCTCCAGGCACTCGATGGCTTCGCGCCCGTTGCGGCCGATCTCGACGATGGCGCCCTTGTGCTCCAGGGCGCTGGTGAGGGCAAAGATGTTGCGCACATCGTCGTCCACCAGCAGGACCTTGCGCCCCTCGAACACCTTGTCGCGGCTGCGCGCGGTCTTGAGCATGCGCTGGCGTTCGTTGGACAGCTGCGACTCGACCTTGTGCAGGAACAGCGTGACTTCGTCGAGCAGGCGCTCGGGCGAACGCGCGCCCTTGATGATGATCGAGCGCGAATACTTGAGCAGGTCGGCCTCTTCCTCGCGGGTGAGGTTGCGCCCGGTGTAGACGATCACTGGCGGGAAGCTGCGGATGTCCTCGGCGGTCATGCGCTTGAGCAGCTCGTTGCCGAGCATGTCGGGCAGCTTGAGGTCGATGATCATGCAGTCGTAGATGTTCTCGCGCAGCAGCGCCAGGGCGTCCTGGGCCATGGCCACGGCGGTGATCTGGATATCGTCGTCACCGATCAGGCGGGCGATGCTCTCGCGCTGCAGGTCATCGTCCTCCACCAGCAGGATGTGCTTGAGCTTCTGCGTGAGCTTGGCCTCCAGGCGGCCGAACACCGCCTTGAGCTCCTCGCGGCTGGTGGGTTTGACCGCGTAGCCTACCGCGCCCATGTGCATGGCCGCCTCGACGCGATCTTCCACCGAAATGATGTGCACCGGGATGTGCCGGGTGCCGGCCTGCTCTTTCAGGCGCTGCAGCACGGTGAGCCCGGAGTGGTCGGGCAGGCGCATGTCCAGCAGGATGGCGTCGGGCAGGTACTGGGCGGCCAGCTCGAAGCCTTCGTCGGCGGCATGGGCGACCAGGCAGCTGTAGCCCAGCTCGTGGGCCAGGTCGAAGAGGATGCGGGCGAAGTTCGGCTCGTCCTCGATCACCAGGATGCAGCGGTTGGCGAACGGCGCCTGGGCGCGGTCGTCGGCAAAGGCCGGGGCCGGGCGCTCGGTGCGCACCGGCGCCGGTACCGGCGGCGCTGGCGGCAGTTCGTCGACCGCCGGGCGCAGGCTGTGCACCTCTACCTGCTGCGCCGACGGCTCGAAGTGCTCGGGCAGGATCAGGCTGAACACGCTACCCTGCCCCGGGCTGCTGTCAACATTGATCTGCCCGCCCAGCAGGTGCGCCAGGTCGCGGGAAATCGACAGGCCCAGACCGGTGCCGCCGTAGCGGCGGTTACTGGTGCCGTCGACCTGGTGGAAGGCGCCGAAGATCGCCTGCTGCTGGTCGGCGGCAATGCCGATACCGGTGTCGCGCACGGCAAAGACGATGCCCAGGCCGGCCTGGTGGCTGATGCCCAGGCTGACCTGGCCGCGCTCGGTGAACTTGATGGCGTTGGACAGCAGGTTCTTGAGGATCTGCTCCAGGCGCTGGCGGTCGGTGAACAGGCTCGCCGGCAACGGCTGCTCGAGTTTCACCTCGAAGGCCAGGCCCTTGTCCTGGGCCAGCGGCTGGAACATGCCCCGCAGCCCTTCGACCAGGCGCTCCAGCGGCGTGCTCTCGGCGCGCACCTCCAGCTTGCCGGCCTCGACCTTGGCGATGTCGAGGATATCGTTGATCAGGTTCAGCAGGTCGTTGCCGGCCGAGTAGATCGACTCGGCGAACTTGACCTGCTCCTCGCTGAGGTTGCCTTCGGCGTTCTCGGACAAGAGCTTGGCCAGGATCAGCGAGCTGTTGAGCGGCGTGCGCAGCTCATGGGACATGTTGGCGAGGAACTCGGACTTGTACTTGCTCGAACGCTGCAGGTCGTCGGCGCGGGCCTGCAGCTCGACCTGGGCCTGGTTCAGCTCGCTGTTCTTGCGATCCAGGGCCTCGGTGCGCTCGGCCAGCTGTTCGTTGGTCTGCTCCAGTTCCGCCTGCTGGGTCTCCAGGTGGGCCTGGGACTCCTTGAGCACCCGCGATTGCTCCTCGAGCTCTTCGTTGGCGGTCTTGAGCTCTTCCTGCTGCACCTGCAGCTCTTCGTTGAGCTGCTGGGTCTCGGCCAGTACTTCCTGCAGGCGCTGGCGGTAGCGTGCGCTCTCGATGGAGATGCCCAGGTTCTCGGTGATCCGCTCCAGCAGTTCGACGTCGCGCTCCTGCAGCGTGCGCAGGAAGCCCAGCTCCAGTACGCCGTTGACCCGCCCGTCGTCCTGGGACGGCACCAGCACGCCGCTGCGTGGCAGGCCGCGCCCCAGGCCAGAGCTCAGGCGGTAGTAATCCTCGGGCAGTTCGTCCAGGCGCAGCAGGCGCCTCTGGATCACCGCTTCGCCCAACAGGCCGGCATGATCGCCCAGACGCGGCTCGCTGCCCTGCTGCTCGGTGTCCAGCCCATAGGTGGCGACCCGCACCAGCTGGCCATGCTCGTCGCGCACGTACAACGCGCCGACCACGCTGCCCAGATAGCCGGCGAAGAAACGCAGGATATTGTCGCCGAGCATGGGCAAGGTCAGCTGCCCCAGCACCTGCTCGGCCAGCTGGGTCTGCCCGGCCCGCAGCCAGGCCTGTTGCTCCAGGCGCTCGGCGGCGCGCTGCTGGGCCTCCAGGTTCGACACATAGCTGGCCGATAGCGCCAGCAGGTCGCGGCGTCCCAGGTAGGCAAGCAAGGCACTCAGGGCGACGATGAACAGCACAAAGGCCGAGATCGCGGTCATGGTGACCGTGCTGACCGTCTCGTTGCGGGTCGTACGCAGTTGCTGCTCGGTGTTGATGAAGGTGTCGAACTCCTTGCGGATCTCGTCGGTCAGGCGCTTGCCGCGGCCACGGCCAATCGACGCCTGCACGTCGCCCTGGCTGCGGCGCTGGCTGATCATCTCGTTACCGAAGGTATTCCACTCGCGCTGCAAGGCCGCGATGCGGTCAATGCGGTCGACCTGCTGGGGGTTGTCCGCGACCATTTCCTTCAAACTGTCCAGGCTGCCGAAAATACGCGGCTTGGCGACCTCATAGGGGTCGAGGAAACGCTCCTCGCCAGTCAGCAGGTAGCCGCGCATGCCGGTTTCCATGTCGATCGACAGCTTGATCGTCTCGTTGGCATTGCCGATCACCCGGTCGGTGTGCTCGACCCACTGCATGGCCGAGAGCAGGTAGTTGATCACCGCGACAAACGCCACGGCGCCCAGGAGCCCTACGCCCAGGGGCAGGCCGACGTTGCGGCTCAGCAGTTTGCGAAAGCTGCGTTGGTCCATCGAGGCTGCTTGAATCATCTGAAAGTGCCCGAGTGAAAAAAGTCCATTGAACAGACTGGCGTCTACATCGTGTAAGGGTTGCCCTGCGCCAGACCGACCGGGGGAATACAGCGAGTCTAACCAGCTTTGGCGGATCTGGCAGGGCATTTAGCCAGTATTTGAAGCCTGTCTGCGGCAATCGTTCCATCTATTTGCCGGTGCCGTTAAGCTTGGGAACTTCTGCCACCGCCTTGCGCACAGAGTAGAGACAATCCACCGAAACAGGATCCGCACAATGCACCTTCTGGTAGTCGAAGACGACGACATCGTACGCATGCTGATAGTCGAAGTGCTCGGCGAACTGGGCTACACCACTATCGAGGCCGACAGCGCCGGCGCGGCCCTGAAGATCATCGAGGATCCCGAGCAGTCCCTGGCACTGTTGATGACCGACGTCGGCCTGCCCGACCTGCGCGGCGAGGAACTGGCCGCCAAGGCCCGCGAGGCCCGGCCACTGCTGCCGGTGCTGTTCGCCAGCGGCTATGCCGAGAGTTTCACCGTGCCCGAGGGCATGCACCTGATCGGCAAGCCGTTCAGCATTGATCAACTGCGCGATAAGGTGCTGGAGATTCTCGGCGCGCCGTCCATGCCTGGCCTGTAGGAGCGGCCTTGTGCCGCGAAAGGGCTGCGAAGCAGCCCCGGCAATTGATGCATCAACGCTTGGACCCAGGAGCCGCTCCGCGCCCCGTTCCGGCCGGTCCGACGCCTCGGCAAGGCCGCTCCTACAGGCAGGCGCCTGGCAACAGGCACAGGCTGAAATAATTTGAACGTCTTGCGCTTTTAAGCTTCCAACGTTCGAGGTATGCCTCTTTCGCCGGAAAGCCACCATGAAGATGCCCTGCCGCGCCCCCTGCGTCCTTCTGGAACTGGACTTCGTCCGCGACACCCTGTTCGGCCGGGTGGCCCAGCGCGCCGAGTGCCGGGTGCAGTTGGCGGCCCTCAGCCTGCAAGGCCGCCCGGCACTGCGCCTGCATATCGAGCCGCCGCTGCCGGGCAAGGTCGAGAAAGCCCACAGCGTCGCCTTCGCCTGGGAAGGACGCAACTATCGCGGCGTGGTCCGCGAGCATGTCAAATGCGGTGACGGTGGCATCAACCTGCTGCTCGAGCTTCTATGACCTCAGGCGCTGACCTTGCGCACGGTGGCCGGGGCCTTGCGCTGCGCCTTGACCCTTGCCACCAGGCCCAGCAGGTCATGACAGCTGTTGAGCTCGGCGATCGGCACGCCGGTCACGGTCAGGCAGTCGTCCAGGCTCTGTCCCTGGCCCAGGCGAATGGTAAGGTGTTCGCCGTCCGGGCAGCTCACCTCGCAGCGGTCAGGCAGGCAGGCCTGTTCGATCATCTGCCGCATCTCAAGCATTGAAACGCCAATCAACGACATGGTACGACCCTCTCTGTACTGGATGGCCTGTTGGGTGTGGTACGCCCTCGACTGGCAGGCTGCCAATTGATATTGCCCATGCCCGGGTGCAGGTCCATTCGCCCAGGCAATGACAACGTCGAAGTGCCTCTAGCACCTTAGTGGAAGAAACCGCTGGCATGGCAACGTTCGCTCGCCAGCGCCATGTTGGCGACGGATGGTCAACGCCTACAGGCGTGCCAGTTCCTCGCGACAGAACTCGACGAACAATTGCGCCGGCTTGGTCAACTGCACGCGCTTGAGGTGCGCCGCCGCCAGGCCCGACAGCGCCACCGGCTCGGTGATGTCGAGGGTCACCAGGCGCTGTCCGTCGTAGGTGAATTCGGAGTGCGGCCGGGTCACCAGCAGCGAGAAACCGAAACCCTGGCCCACCATGCCCCGGACCATCTCTATCGACGGCGAGCTGAAGACGATGTTCGGCGTCAGCCCCAGCTCGTTGAACAGGCTGACGAAGTAGGTGCGGCTAGGCGCCACGTCAAGCAGGATCATCGGTTCCGGGCACAGGTCGCGCAGCGACACCTGGGTTTGGCCGGCGAAACGGTGCTTTTCCGGCAGCAGCACATAGGGTTTCTGCGCCGGCATCAACGGCTCGGTCTCTATGGTGCCGTCCAGGTCATGGTCGTAGAGGAACGCCAGGTCGAAGGTGCCCGCCGTCAGGCCCTGGATCAGGTCCTGCTGTTCGCCGTCGCGAAGGCGGATGTCCACCCCGGGATAACGCTGGCGAAAACCGGCGATCAGTCGCGGCAGGTACAAAGGCGCCACGGTCTCGAAACAACCGATGTCGATCTGCCCGGCCACCGTGTCGTTGTCGGCCAGGGCGTTCTGCTCGAACTCATGGGCCATCTGCAGCAGCGCCCGGGTCTTGGCATAGAAGCGCTTGCCGCTGGGCGTCAGCGACACGCCCTGGGCGTGATGGCGGATGAACAGCTGCACACCGAAGCTCTCTTCCAGGCTCTTGATCGCGGTGGAGATAGACGGCTGGGCGATATATAGCTGGCGCGAGGCCTCGGCGACGCTGCCGGCCTCCACCGTGGTGACGAAGTACTTGAGTTGGCGCAAGGTGTAGGAAGCCACGCTGACCTCTCTGGCGCCGGGAGCGGCGCACGGAATTTTTCTGTCAGCTTACCTCGGCTTGGCACCTGTGGGCCGATCGCACAGGCAAGGATTTACCTTGGGGTTGAGCACAATTTTCCGTTGCGCCGCCCAACCGACCCAGGTCGTCAGACGGCCTGCAGCGGAATGTCCCCACCGGCGCCCTTGCCGTCGCGCCGCTCGCTCATCCAGTCATTGACCTTCTGCCCGAACTCGGCCGGTGCCTTGCGCCCGAAGCGCCGCGCCAGGTCGAGGATGGTTTGCTGGGCCAGCGCCTCCTCCATGCGTTTCTGCGCCCCCAGCATCACCGCATGGATCGCGCAGGTGCCTTCGGTGGCCCAGGCCGGCGCGGCGCCCTCGAACACCGCGCAACGCTCGCGGATCTCCCGGCAGTCGAAGAGCTTCTTCGGCCCGTCGATGGCCGTGACGATATCCAGCACGGTGATCTCGTCGGACGGCCGCGCCAGACGGAATCCGCCGCGCACGCCTTCGGTCGCCGCCACCAATCCAGCGCGGGCCAACTTGGTGAAGACCTTGGCCAGGTATTCCTGGGGCACGCCCTGCAACTCGGCCAGGTCGCGCACGCTGGATTCGCGGCTGTCGCCGCGCTCGTCCACCAGGAACAGCAGGCAATGGATGCCGTATTCGACGCCGGCGCTGTAAAGGGACATATCAATCTCCGACTAATTCTGTCGCAAATAGTACGCCCATAATCGGTGGCAGGCAAAGCCGGTCGTCGCCGTGCAAGCATATCAACATCCCAGCAGAAGCCAATAAACACGCTGGATACAGCCGATACACCTGCGTTTGCGAAAGGACGACCCGAAAAATAACACTTGCCGATTTAAACTACGATCAATACAGTCGTAGTTATTCGACGGGCCGTGAACGCCTCATCGAAGACCTTTTTCCTGTCCTTGCGGAGCATCCACATGACCTCTCGTATCCTGATCATCGGTGCCGGCTTTGCCGGTGTCTGGAGCGCCCTGAGCGCCGCCCGCCTGCTCGACCAGGCACAACGCGGCGACGTGCGCATCAGCGTGCTGGCCCCGCAGCCGCAACTGCGCATCCGTCCACGCTTCTACGAGGCCGACGTCCACACGCTGCAGGCACCGCTGGAGGCGCTGTTCGACGTGGTGGGCGTGGAGTTCATCCCTGGCACCGCCGACAGCATCGACAGCGCCGCCCGCCAGGTCGGCTACCGCGATGCCGATGGCCTGCCGCAGCAGCTCGCCTACGACCGCCTGATCCTCGCCGCCGGCAGCCAGGTGGCCCGCCCTGCCGTACCGGGCCTGGCCGAGCACAGCTTCGATGTCGACCAGATGGAGTCGGCCGTGCGCCTGGAACAGCACCTGCACGGCCTGGCCAGCCTGCCCGCCTCGCCGGCGCGCAACACCGTGGTGGTCTGCGGCGGCGGCTTCACCGGCATCGAGACCGCCACCGAGATGCCGCCGCGCCTGCGCGCCATCCTTGGTGAAGGCCATGCCCGCGTGGTGCTGATCGACCGTGGCGCCAGCGTCGGTGCCGCCCTCGGTGCCGGGATCACCCCGGCCATCGTCGCCGCCAGCGAGCAGGCGGGCGTCGAATGGCTGACCGGCACCTCGGTGGTGGCGGTGGATGCCGGCGGCGTGACCCTGGACAACGGCGAGTACATCGCCAGCAAGACCGTGATCTGGACCGCCGGCGTCAAGGCCAGCCCGTTGACCGCGCAGGTCGCCGGCGAGCGTGACGGCTTCGGTCGCCTGCGGGTCGACGACCACCTCAAGGTGATCGGCCAATCGCACATTTATGCCACCGGCGATGTGGCCTGGGCCGCGGTGGACGAGCTGGGCAACCACGCCCTGATGACCTGCCAGCACGCCATCCCCATGGGTCGCCACAGCGGCAACAACGCCATGGCCGACCTGCTGGGCCAGGCGCCGATAGCGTACCGCCAGCCCAAGTACGTCACCTGCCTGGACCTGGGCGACTGGGGCGCCGCGTACAGCGAAGGCTGGACCCGCGAACTGAAGCTGCAGGGCCAGGAAGGCAAGGACCTCAAGCGCCAGATCAACTCGGTCTGGATCTACCCGCCGGCCGCCGACCGCGCCCAGGCCCTGGCGGCGGCCGACCCGCTGATTCCGATCGTCGAGTGAACGAAAACAACAGGCCCGTCCCGGAAGTGACGGGCCTGTTTGTATGCGTCATTACATTGAACGACTGGTCAATAATAGTGGCGTTATGTCATCATTCAGAAAAAACAACATGAACCGTGAGGATATAACCCCCTTCGCAGTGCATCGAGAGCCTTTCCAGCCGAGCCCGGTCAGTCCGCGCTCTTGACGCCTGCCAGCCACCGTCAAGGAGCGTCGCATGCAGTTACGGAACATGAAGATCGGTATTCGGGCAGCAGGAATGTTCACCCTGCTCGGGATCCTGGTCCTGGCCCTGGGCCTGGTCGCCCTCTACGAAACCCGGCGGATGGACAGCGCCACCGACGAAATCCGTCTCACCTGGATGCCCGCCGTGCTCGCCCTGGGCGAGGTCAGCAGCAACCTGGGCCGGGCCCGCGCCCTGACCCTGCGCAGTGTCCTTGAGGACAGCAGCAGCGCCCGCCATGCCACGCTGGACAAGATCGTCCAGGTCAACCAACAGCTCGAAAACGACCTCAAGGCCTACGAGCGCACCATCTTCGCCGCGGACGACCGCGCCCTGTTCGACACCTTCATGGGCCTGAGCGAACGCTATCACGCACTGCAGCAAGCCATTCGCAGCGCCGCCGGCGATGACCGACTGGACGAGGCCCGACGTCTGGTCAACGGCCCGCTGGCCGAGTACGCCGACAGCATGATGAAGGCCCTGGCCGAACTGATCGACTACAACACCAAGGGCGCCGAGCAAGCCTCGCTGCGCAGCAGCGCGGCCTCCGACGAAGCCTTCAGCCTGATCATCGCCGCCATTGCCGTGATCACCCTGGCGCTGATCGGCATCGCCACCCTCCTCACCCGCAGTATCGTCGTGCCCCTGGCCGACGCCGTTGCCGTGGCCGAGCGGGTCGCCACCGGCGACCTGACCCGCGAAATCGTCGTGCTCGGCCGCGACGAACCGGCCTTGCTGCTGGCCGCTCTGAGCCGCATGCAGCATAGCCTGCGCGACACCCTGCGCAGGATTGCCGCGTCTTCCGACCAGTTGGCCTCGGCCTCCGAGGAGCTGCACACCGTCACCGAGGACACCAGCCGCGGCCTGCACCAGCAGAGCGCCGAGATCGACCAGGCCGCCACGGCGGTCAACCAGATGACCGCCGCCGTCGAAGAGGTAGCGAGCAACGCCGTGAGCACCGCCGACGCCTCCCAGGGCGCCGACCGCACTACCCGCGACGGTCGCGACCAGGTCAACCAGGCGCTGGCCTCGATCCAGCACCTGGTCGATGACGTGACCGGCACCTCCGGGGAAATCGAGCAGCTGGCCAGCCACGCCAACGAGATCAGCCAGGTCTTGGACGTGATCGGTTCGATCGCCGGGCAGACCAACCTGCTGGCCCTCAACGCCGCCATCGAGGCCGCCCGCGCCGGTGAGGCCGGCCGCGGCTTCGCCGTGGTCGCCGACGAGGTGCGTGCCCTGGCCCACCGCACCCAGCAGTCCACCGCGGAGATCGAGCAGATGATCGGCGGCATCCAGACCGGCACCGAGCGTGCGGTCAGCGCCATGCACAGCAGCCAGGGCCGTGCCAACGGCACCCTGGCCGTGGCGCAGTCGGCCGGCCAGGCCCTGGAGCTGATTGCCGAGGCGATCGCCACCATCAACCAGCGCAACCTGGTAATCGCCACCGCCTCCGAACAGCAGGCCCAGGTGGCCCGGGAGGTGGACCGCAACCTGGTGAACATCCGCGACCTGGCGATGCAGACCTCGGCCGGCGCCAACCAGACCAGCGCGGCGGCCCAGGACCTGTCACGCCTGGCGGTGGAGCTGAACGGGATGGTGGCGCAGTTCAAAGTCTGAGCAAGCGCATTACATTGCCGCTCAACCGGGCTCCCAGCGGATGATGCCGTCCGCCGGGAGCCCGCCTACGCCGGGACAGGTACCGGCAAATAGGAAAATCCGCCGCAATACGTGCGACCTGGCGACTATCTCCCCGCAGCCCCCGGAATCATGCTCCTGACGTTTGCATTCTGACGTCAAGGAACATCCATGCTGTTGAGAAACATGAAGATCGGTAAACGGGCGACCAGCCTGTTCACGCTGCTGGCCGGCCTGGTCCTGGCCATGGGCCTGGTGGCCTTGTACGAAACCCGGCAGATGAACGATGCCACCAACGAGATCCGCCGCAACTGGCTGCCGGCCGTGATCGCCCTCAACGAGATCGGCGGCACCCTGGCCCAGGAACGCGCCGCCACGCTGCGCGCGGCGCTGGAGGAAGACACCGACGAAAACGCCAGCGTCAACCTGCTCAACAGTATCGAGGAAGCGATCCAGCAGGACCTCAAGGATTACGAGAAGACCATCTCCGACGCCCAGGACCGCGGCCTGTTCAATGCCTTCCTGGTGGCGCGCCAGCAATACACCCAGCAACAGCAACAGGTGCTGGCGAACATCGGCGCCGGGCGCATGGCTGAAGCAAGGCGCCTGATCAACGGCCCGCTGATCCAGCGCGCCGACCGTATGATGGACGCCATGGCAACACTGGTGGCCTTCAACTACAAAGGCGCGGAAACGGCCTCGCACCGCAGCGACACGGTCAGCGACCAGGCGTATGCGGTGATCATCACGGCACTGGTGCTGATCGTCCTGGCACTGATCGCCATCGCCACCCTGTTCACCCGCAGCGTCGTCGCGCCGCTGGCCGACGCCGTCATGGTGGCCGAGCGCATCGCCACCGGCGACCTGACCCGCGAGATCACGGTAGTCGGCCACGACGAGCCGGCATTGCTGCTGCACGCCCTGCGCCGCATGCAGCAGAGCCTGCGCGACACCATCGGCAAGATCGCCGCGTCCTCCGACCGCCTGGCCTCGGCCTCCGAAGAGCTGCACAGCGTCACCGAGGACACCAGCCGCGGCCTGCAGCAACAAAGCACCGAGATCGACCAGGCCGCCACTGCGGTCAACCAGATGACCAGCGCCGTCGAGGAAGTGGCGAGCAACGCGGTGAGCACCGCCGAGGCCTCCCAAGGCGCGGACCAGACCACCCGGGACGGCCGTGACCAGGTCAACCAGGCGCTGGCTTCGATCCAGCATCTGGTCGACGATGTCACCGGTACCGCCGGGGAGATCGAACAGCTGGCCAGCAGCGCCAACGAGATTACCCGGGTGCTGGATGTGATCGGCTCGATCGCCGGGCAGACCAACCTGCTGGCCCTCAACGCTGCCATCGAGGCCGCCCGTGCCGGCGAAGCCGGGCGTGGCTTCGCCGTGGTCGCCGACGAGGTGCGGGCGCTGGCCCATCGCACCCAGCAGTCCACCGCCGAGATCGAACAGATGATCGGCGGCATCCAGGTCGGCACCGAGCGCGCGGTCAGCGCCATGCACAGCAGCCAGGGCCGTGCCAGCGGCACCCTGGAGGTGGCGCAATCGGCCGGCCAGGCCCTGGAACTGATTGCCCGGACCATCGCCTCGATCAACCAGCGCAACCTGGTGATCGCCAGCGCTTCGGAACAACAGGCCCAGGTGGCGCGGGAAGTGGACCGCAACCTGATGAACATCCGCGACTTGTCGATGCAGACCACCACCGGGGCCAACCAGACCAGCGCATCGGCCCAGGACCTGTCGCACCTGGCGCTGGAACTCAATGGGCTGGTGGCGCAGTTCAAGGTCTGATTCGGGTCGCCCTGCGCTCCATCGCCGGCAAGCCCGCTCCCACGTGATTCTTCCAGAGATGCATACCGTGGGAGCGGGCTTGCCCCGCGATGGCGCCCCCCCAGACGACACAAAACCCCTCGCCAAGCGCCGCGTCTCGGTGCACCCTGATGCTCTCACGCACAAGGACCCGCACAGCTCATGGCGAAATGGCTCGACGGCGGCGGCCTCATGGCCGAACGCATCCGCAACCACGACTGGTCGTCGACCACCCTGGGCCCCCTTGCCAGCTGGCCCGATGTGCTCAAGACCACGGTTGCCCTGTGCCTGGCCTCGCGCTTTCCCCAGGCCGTGCTGTGGGGCGACGCGCTGATCACCCTGCACAACGACGCCTTCAGCGAAATCCTCGGCAACAAACCCTCTGCCCTGGGCCGCCCCTTCAGCGCGGTCTGGCAGGAGGCCTGGAGCGATATCCGCCACCTGGCCCAGCGCGCCCTCGACGGCGAAGCCGTATACATCGAAGATTTCCCGCTGATGATCGAGCGCCACGGCAGCCCGGAGCGCGCCTACTTCACCTTCTGCTACAGCCCCATCCGCGACCACGACGGGCAGGTGGTGGGGATGATCGACACGGTCACCGAGACCACCGCCAGCGTGGTGGCCAACCAACGCCTGAACTTTCTCGACAGTTTGAGCCGGGCGGCGGCCAACGCCATCGATCCTGAACGGGTCATGGCCACCACCACGCGCCTGCTGGGCGAGCACCTGCACCTGTCGAGCTGCGCCTATGCGGTCATGGACCCCGACGAGGACGGTTTCACCATCTGCGGCGACTGGGTCGCGCCAGGTTCGCCGCGCCTGCTTGGCCAGTACCGCCTTGCCGACTTCGGCGATCTGGCCGTCAGCCGCCTGCGCGCCGGACTGGCGCTGGTGATCGAGGACAACCTTGCGCAACTGTCACCCCATGAATCGGCGACCTTCCAGGCCATCGGCATTACCGCCACCATCTGCATGCCCTTGATCAAGGAAGGCCGCCTGACGGCGCTGATGGCCATCCATGACAAGGCGCCCAGGACGTGGACCCGCTACGAGAGGGCCTTGATCGGTGAGGCCACGGAGCGCTGCTGGGCACATATCCAGCGGGTCCAGGCCAATGCCGAGGTGCGCGAGGCGTTGACGGCACTGGAGGCCCTCAACGCCACCCTCGAACAACGCGTGGAGGAGCGCACCAGCCAGCTGCTGCACACCGAGGCCGTGCTGCGCCAGGCGCAGAAGCTCGAGGCCATCGGCCAATTGACCGGCGGCGTGGCACACGATTTCAACAACCTGCTGACCATCATCCGCTCCTCCATCCACTTCCTGCAGCGGGCGGACCTCGACGAGACTCGGCGCAGCCGCTACTTCAAGACCGTCTCCGACACCGTCGACCGCGGCGCCAAGCTCACCGGGCAACTGCTCGCCTTCGCCCGCCGCCAGGCCCTCAGCCCGCAGGTGTTCGAGGCCGGTCCCAGGCTCGAGGCCATGGCCGAGATGCTCGACACCGCCACCGGCGCCCGCATCCAGGTCGGCCTGGAACTGCCCGACACGCCCTGCCACGTGCACGCCGACCTCGGCCAGCTGGAAACCGCGGTGATCAACCTGATGATCAATGGCCGTGACGCCATGGACGGCATCGCGGGCACGCTGCGTCTGCGCCTGGAGGCCAATCAGCGACTGCCGGCGTTGCGTGGACAGGCGGCGCAGGACGGGCCGTTCGCGGCGATCTCGGTCATCGACAGTGGCGTTGGCATCGCCCCGCACCTGCTGGAGCGCATCTTCGATCCGTTCTTCACCACCAAGGCCGCCGGCCAGGGTACCGGGCTTGGCCTGTCGCAGGTGTTCGGCTTCGTCAAGCAATCCGGTGGCGATGTGCAGGTGCTCAGCGTGCCAGGCCAGGGCACCACCTTCACCCTGTATCTGCCCCAGGTGCCGCAGGCCGATGGCGAAACACCTGACGTGACGGTGCCGCTGGTCCTGCCCGGCGAGCGCAAGCGCATCCTGGTGGTGGAGGACAATCCGGATGTCGGCAGCTTCACCGCGCAGATCCTGCGTGACCATGGCTACCAGATCAGCTGGGCGACCTCGGCCGAGGATGCCCTGGCCCAGATCGCGGCGGCCCGCGGCGGATTCGACGCAGTGTTCTCCGATGTGGTGATGCCGGGCATGGGCGGTCTCGCCCTGGCCAGGGAACTGCGGCGCAGCCAACCGCAACTGCCGGTGATTCTCACCTCCGGCTACAGCGAAGCGATCGCCGAAGGTGGCCACCAGGGCTTCGCGTTCCTGGCCAAGCCCTATTCGGCCGAACAGGTGTGCCAGATGCTGGGGGATGTACTGGCTAGTCGGTGAGTCGTATCAACTCACCATGGCATGGGAGCGGGCTGCATGCTGTTCGAGGTTTCCTCCACAGCGTTCACTTTCGCCTCGCCAATAGCCGCGCCAGACTCTGCCCCAGCTCGTCCTGGCGAAACGGTTTGCGCAGTACCTCGAAGCCATGCAACTCACGCGGCGTCAGGTTGGTGTAACCGGTAATGATCAGCACCGGCAATTGCACCAGCTGCTCGCGCACCTGCTGGGCGAAGCGCACGCCGGTAGTCTCGGCCATGACATGATCGGTCAGCAGCACATCGGGCAGCAGGCCCTTGTCCAGCAACGCCAACGCCTGGGCCGGTCCCTCGGCCTCGGTCACCTCGTAGCCGAGGGCGCGCAGTTGCAGGAGCGTGGCCTGACGCACCAGTGGCTCGTCGTCCACCAGCAGCACGCGGATCTGGCCTTGCGCCCGGGGAACCTCGACCGGCTTGGCCGCTTCATCAACCACCTCCTGCTCGCTGGCCGGGAGCCACAAGGTCGCTTCGGTGCCCTCACCCACGCGCGAACGAATGCCGAAGCCGCCGCCGGACTGCAGCGCCAGGCCCTGCACCATCGGCAAGCCAAGCCCGGTGCTGCGACCCACGCCCTTGGTCGAGTAGAACGGCTCGACGCAATGCGCCAGCACCTCCTCGCTCATGCCACAGCCATTGTCGGTGACCCGCAGCCACACCTGTGGCCCTGTCTGCAGACCGGGCGGACCAGGCGTACCGTCGCCGCCAAGACCGGCGCGTATGGTCAACTTCCCGCCCTCGCCCATGGCATCGCGGGCATTGACCACCAGGTTCAGCAAAGCCAGTTCGAGTTGGTGCGGGTCCACCAGCACCCCCGGCAGTGCCGTCTCGACACTGACCTCCATGGCAACGGTCGGGCCCAGCGAGCGAGCGATCAGCTCGCGCATGTCCTCCACCAGCGCCGCCAGCGACACCGTCGTCGGCTTGAGGGTCTGCCGCCGCGCGAAGCTGAGCAGGCGCCCGACCAGATTGCGCGCGCGCTCGGCCGCCTGCAGGCCACCATCGATGAGACGCTCGGCGCGCTCCGGTTGCGGATGGCGGCGCAGCAGTTCCAGGGAAGCGATGATCGGCGTCAGCATGTTGTTGAGGTCGTGGGCAATGCCGCCGCTAAGCTGGCCGATCATCTCCATCTTGCGTGCTTCGTGCAGTTGCACCAGTGCGGCCTCGCGCTGGGCAAACATGTTGGCCACCCGCTCCTCCAGGTTTTCGTTGAGCATGTGCAGGGCGCGCTCGGCACGGGCGTGAGTGACCGCCGCCCAGACCTGCCGGGCGGCCTCTTCCACCAGCAGGCATTCGCTCTCGCCCCAGGCATGGGGTGTATGAAAATGCACCGCGAGCATCGCCTCCAGATGCTCGGCGCGCAGCACCGGCACGTGCAGCGTGGCGCACAGGCCCTTGAACCGGGGCGGCACGCCCTTGCTCGGTTCATAGTTGCGCTGCACCGCCTGACCGGCCAGTAGCGCCTCGCGCAGGGCCGGGTCCAGGGCCGAGTACTGGTTGAAGCCGACCATCGACGGTACTTCGGCGGCCCACTCCTGAGCAACTCGATAGCGTCGGCCATCGCCCAGGTCCTCGCCGAAGCAGACCCGCGCCGCGCCCAGTTCCTCCCCCAGGCGGCGCACCGCATGGGCCTCGATGCGCTCGGCCTCGCCCAGGCCCGGCAAGGCCTGGCGCAACTCCTGGAGAAACGCCTGGCGTTGCTGGAAACGCACCCGCTCGGTGGTGTCGGTGACGATGCACAGCACGCCGCCCACCCCACCGTCGGCCTCGCGCACGGCAGAGTAGGAGACATCGAAATAGGCGGTTTCGCCCGGGCCATGTCGCTCGATATAGAACGGCCGATCCCGGGCCGAGAAGGTCACCCCGGTTTCACGCACTCCGCGCAGCAGCGGCTCGAGGTCGTTCCACAACTCGCTCCAGTGCTCCTGTCCGGGCCGGCCCAGGGCCGCGGGGTGCTTGCTGCCGATGGTCGGCCAGTAGGCATCGTTGTACAACGCGATGTACTGCGGCCCCCAGAACAGCACGATCTGCGCCTGCGCCGGCAGGAGCATGGCCACCACCGACTGCAGCACTGGTGACCAGCCATCCGGGACTCCGAGCGGAGACTGTCGCCAGTCCATCGCCTGCAACAGGCAGCTGACTTCGCCACCGCCGCCCAGGAAGCTCGGCAGTGCTTGCAGGTTAACCGTCTTGCTCTCCTGGCGCGCTTTCATGTCTCGGTTTTCCCGGGCACGTTTTCTTTCCTCTGAGGGTAAGAAGTCGCCCGGTGGCAAAACGTTCCATCGGATCGACGCCGACGATCAACGGCGTCCTTCGGCCAGCATGCGCAGCGCCAGCGCCGCCAGCACCGTGCCCATCAGCCAGCGCTGGACTTGCTGCCACACCGGCCTGCCGGCCAGGAACACGGCGATGGAACCGGCCATCAGCGCGATCAGCGCGTTGACCGTGACGCTGATGGCGATCTGCGTGCTGCCCAGCACCAGCGACTGCGCCAGCACGCTGCCGTGGCCGGGCTCGATGAACTGCGGCATCAGCGACAGGTACATGACCGCGATCTTGGGGTTCAGCAGGTTGGTCAGAAACCCCATCATGAACAGCCGCCGCGGGCTGTCGGCCGGCAGGGCGCGGACCTGGAACGGCGAACGCCCACCTGGGCGCAGCGCCTGCCAGGCCAGGTACAGCAGGTACAACGCGCCGCCGATGCGCAGGGCGTCGTAGGCGAACGGCACGGCCATGACCAGCGCGGTGATGCCCAGCGCGGCGCAGAGCATGTAGAAGACGAAGCCCAGCGCCACGCCACCCAGCGAGATCAAGCCGGCGCCACGCCCCTGGCAGATGGAGCGGGAGATCAGGTAGATCATGTTGGGGCCCGGCGTCAGCACCATGCCCAGGCTGATCAGGGCGAAGGCCAGCAGGTTGGAGGGTTCTGGCATTGCAAGTCCTCTTTGTCGGTAGTGCCATACCTGGCATTTTTGCCAGTTTCACTGGCCAGGGGCGCACGTTAACGTGGATTGGTCATTTCTGAACAGTGGGGACGCCAATGAGCAGTCCAGTGACCAGGCTGTTGGCGAGCGACCTGGCACGCTCGGTGTTGCGAGGGGCAAGCCATGGGTTTGCCTATTCGGCCTATGGATACGATCCGGTTCGCGAGTCGCCTTGTTTACGCCTTGGCTTCAATGGTGTGATGCGTGATCCACAGGCAGCGGTCTACCTACTGGGCAACGGGCATCGTGCCTATAATTCGGTGCTGATGAGGTTTTGCTCACCGGACAAGTTGAGTCCTTTCGTTGATGGGGGCGTCAATTCATACGGATACTGTGCCGGAGACCCTATAAATCATGCAGATCCCAGAGGAGCCTTCAAGCAGGCACTCCAACGCCGTTCTGTCGACTTAGGCCAACTTAGTGACCTGCCCAAGAGCACTCAAGTCGACCGTGTAAGCTCCATTCATCACACTGAAATGGACACACTGCAACTGCGCTACCCAGGTCATTCGGACCTTATCAATCAGGTCACCACGCAGAACGCTCTTTCCAGCGCCCATACTCTGCCCAATTCTGATCGCATCGACGGTACCGTGGCCGGTTTCACCCTACCAAATGTTGGTATTACCTCCGATGATCGGGACCTCTTGGAGGATGTAGTTCGCCAGCTCCACAGAGCAGTAGAGGCGAGCCGTAACTATGTTGCTGCTCCCAACGCAACCAACCAAGCGACGATGCGAGAGCAAATCAACGATTACTCCAAAGGCAAGAAGGTACTGATTGATTATCTGGTGCGCAAAATGGAGCCGGTTCGGGAGATCAGCTGACCCATTTAAAACGTTTGTCATTCGATTACTTGCTTACACTTCAATCCTTGAATCGATCGCTCCGCCCCGGTAACCTTCGCTCGCTGCTGTAAATCCAGCAACCGGGTTTGGTCACCCGCGAACATCAAGGCGCACAAGCGCCCGCTCTGCGATTCAGTTGGCGCTTTTTTTTGTGCCCGGCTGTCTCGTTCTATGGCGGCTGTGCGTGGGGCGCCTCCGTGCGCGCCGGTTTCCTTGATTCCCGGTTGACCAACCCGCGTACAGTCGCCACCCATTCGTTTGGTCACGTCGAGTGGCGGCTCCATTGAATCAAGGAGCGACACAATGACAAAAGGCTTACCTGATCCTCCGTCCCGCGCCACCACGGCGCACTCCAGCTTCGGCAACTGCGAATGCAGCCACCCTTCCTTGTTCGCCGTGCGCGAAGGCGTGGACTTCGAAGATGCACTGGTGCACCTGTCCACCCTGCTCAAGGGCGCGTTCGCCACCAACCTCAAGGCCATGGAGCTGGCAACCGGCACCTGCCACGACCTGCTGCTGGGCAACGACCACGGGCTGGACGCGGCCAAGGCGGTAGTCGAGGCGTTGCTCGATGGCGTGGAAATGCAGCAGGTGGAAAAGGCGCGCCTGCGTACCGTCTGAAGGGCCTCATCGCGGGGCAAGCCCGCTCCCACGCAGCCCCCCCTGTAGGAGCGGGCTTGCCCCGCGAACACCGGCCCAGCCGGTGCCATAAAACGCATTGCCTTCTTCGCGGGTAAACCCGCTCCCACAGGGTATCCGATGCGCGCTCGAGTATTGCTTCGTGCATCGCATCGCGGTCCCTGTGGGAGCGGGCTTGCCCGCGAACACCGGCGCAGCCGGTGCCATGCGCCAGGGGATCGCCCGCGCAAACCGGCAAATCACCCTGTCGCAGATGAAACCCAACCTCAGATACGACGAAAAACTGCACAATTGATAGTCATTCGCCATTAACTCGTTCTCGGAAGCACCCGCCCGGGGGTAGAATGCCGCAAAACCGGGAGCCGCGATGAACCAGGACCGCCACATTCCAAGCGACGAAGATGCCATTACCGATGCCGCCGCGCATTGGTGCATGCGCCTGCACGCCGACGACTGCACGGCGGGCGAGCGCGAGGCGTTCGGCCAATGGTTGGCGAGCGACCCGCGGCACGCCGAGGAATACCAGGCGATGCTGGAAATCTGGGACACCGCCGACCTGCTCCCACGTAGCGCCCAGGTGATCCCACTGCCCACCCGGCAAGCGACGCCGACGCGTCACTGGCGCCCGTTCGCCTCGGCTGCCGCCATCGCCCTGCTCGCCTTGCCCCTGGCCGGTTGGGTCGGCTGGGAGCAAGGTTGGCTGCCCAACGGCTACCAGCACTTCGAAGCCACCGACCAGTTGCGCCACGTGCGCCTGAGCGACGGCAGCAGCGTCGAGCTGAACCTGCATAGCGAATTGCGCTTCCTCAACTACAAGGACGAGCGCAAGGTCACCCTGGTCAAGGGCGAGGCATTCTTCAAGGTCACCCACGACAGCAACCACCCGTTCATCGTCCACGCCGCCAACGGCCAGACCCGGGTTACCGGGACCCAGTTCAACGTGTGGAAGTATCAGGACCAGGTCAAGGTGACGCTGGTGGAAGGCTCGGTGCTGGTGAGCGCCGGCGGCAACACTGGCGGCTACCGTCTTGGCCCGGGCATGCAGGCCAGCTACCACAAGGGCGATTTCGAACCCGAACTGAACCAGAGCGACGATTACGCCAACAGCCTGGCCTGGCGCAGCGGCAAGCTGGTGCTGGACAACCTCAGCCTCGGCCAGGCCCTGCCGGTGATCAACCGCTACCTGGACAAGCCGCTCATGGTGGCCGACGACAGCACCGCCAGCATTCGCATCAGCGGTGTCTACAGCACAAGCGAGGTTGCACGCCTGGTCGACACCCTGCCCAAGGTGCTGCCGGTGTACCTGACCCGCAGCAAGGACGGCAGCACCGTCCTCAACCGCATCGTCCCCGCGCCGACCCGCGGCTGAGCTGAAGCTGCGCCCTCTGCCCCTGTAGGAGCGGCCTTGTGCCGCGAAAGGGCTGCGCAGCGGCCCCAGGGTATCAGCGTTTACGCAAAGATCGCCGGGGCCGCTTTGCGGCCCTTTCGCGGCACAAGGCCGCTCCTACAGAGACAGCGTGCGGCTGTGACAGCAGATCAGAGCGTCATCGCCGCCAACCAGCCAAACGCCAGCAGCGGCAGATTGTAGTGGATGAACGTCGGCACCACGGTATCCCAGATGTGATGGTGCTGTCCGTCCACGTTCAGCCCCGAGGTCGGCCCCAGGGTCGAGTCCGACGCCGGCGATCCGGCATCACCCAGTGCGCCGGCGGTACCGACGATGCACACGGTGGCCAGCGGGTCGAAGCCCAGCTGCACGCACAGCGGCACGAAGATCGCCGCCAGGATCGGCACGGTGGAGAACGACGAGCCGATGCCCATAGTCACCAGCAGCCCCACCAGCAGCATCAGCAGCGCGCCGACGCCCTTGCTGTGGTCGATCCACTGGGCCGAGGCTTCCACCAGGCTCTTGACCTCGCCGGTGGCCTTCATCACTTCGGCAAAGCCGGAGGCGGCGATCATGATGAAGCCGATCATCGCCATCATCTTCATGCCTTCGGTGAACAGGCTGTCGGTGTCCTTCCAGCGCACGATGCCCGACAGCGAGAAGATCAGGAAGCCGACCATCGCACCGATGATCATCGAATCCAGCCACAGCTGGATGATGAACGCGGCGCCGATCGCCACCCCGGCCACCAGCAGGGTCACCGGGTTGTACTGCACGCTGACCTGCTCGACCTGTTCGATGCGTTCCAGGTCGTAGTCACGCTTCTTGCGGTAGCTGAAGAACACCGCCAGCAACAGACCGGCGAGCATGCCCGCCGCCGGGATGGCCATGGCGTGGGTGACGTTGACGCCGCTGACGTCCACCCCGGCGCGGCTGACGTTGGCCAGCAGGATCTCGTTGAGGAAGATGTTGCCGAAGCCCACCGGCAGGAACATGTACGGGGTGATCAGGCCGAAGGTGATCACGCAGGCGATCAGCCGGCGGTCGATGCGCAGACGGGTCAGCACGTACAGCAGCGGCGGCACCAGCAAGGGAATGAAGGCGATGTGGATCGGCAGGATGTTCTGCGACGACACCGCCACCACCAGCATCAGGCCGACCAGCAGCCACTTGACCTTGCCACCGTCGGCATGGCCCTGGCGATCGATCATCGCCAGCGCCCGGTCGGCCAGGGCATGGGCCAGTCCGGACTTGGCGATGGCCACCGCGAAGGCGCCGAGCAAGGCATAGGACAGGGCCACCGTGGCCCCGCCACCCAGGCCTCCATTAAAGGCCTTGAGCGTACCCTCGATACCCAAGCCACCGACCAGGCCTCCGGCCAGGGCGCCGATGATCAGGGCGATGACCACATGCACGCGGGACAGGCTCAGGATCAGCATGAGCCCGACCGCGGCAATCACTGCATTCATGGTGTGCGAACCTCGTTACGACAGACAAAAAGCGGGCATTCCGGCGACAGACTGCGCGCAGGCAGTGGCCGGACCAGGGGATGTTGTTATGAAGGGCGCACACTCTGAAGCACAGGCCGGCAGAAGTCAAAAGCGTCTGCGCCGCAACATCGCGTAGGGAATAGACGAAAGTCGCAGGGTTTAATTGAACGTTTGAATAAAGAAAAATCCGAGCAGGCCGACACAGTCGGCAGCATCAAACCTATTACAAGGGATTTTCCCCATGCCTTTGCTGCGACAACTCTCCATCCAATGGAAGATCACCCTGCTGGCGGGCCTGTGCCTGGCGGCCATCGTCACCCTGCTCGTCGGCCTTTCGCTGTACCGCATGGACCACAGTTCGGACCTGGTGAAAGCCAGCAGCATGCGCATGCTCTCCGACTCGGCCCAGTCGCGCATCGAATCCCAGGGTGAGGTCCAGGCCCTGAACATCCGCCGCCAGTTCATGGACGCCTACCAGTACGGCGCCGGTTTCGCCCGCCAGGTGCTGTTCCTGCGCGAACAGGCCGAGAAACGCTTCCTCGACGCCTACGACCTGCGCCAGGACATGACCGCCCAGGTGCGTGCCGCGTTGCAGGCCAACCCCGACCTGCTCGGCCTGTCGCTGGTGTTCGAGCCGGGCGCGCTGGATGGCAAGGACAAGTTGTTCGCCGGCCAGAGCGAACTGGGCAGCAACGAGACCGGGCGCTTCGCCCTGTACTGGTCGCAGCCGCGGGTCGGCCAGCTGACCTCGATGGCCCTGCCCGAGCACGACATGGCCAACACCGAGATCGGCCCCAGCGGCCAGCCGGCCAACACCTGGTGGGTGTGCCCGCGCAGCACCGGCACGGTGTGCGTGGTCGAGCCGTACTTCTATGACATCGACGGCCAGCGCGTGCTGATGACCAGCATCGTGTTCCCGCTCAAGGCGGGCGACAAGGTCATCGCCACCCTGTCCATCGACATCAACCTCAACAGCCTGCAGGCCCTGAGCCAGACCGCCAGCCGCAGCCTCTACGACGGCCAGACCACCGTCGGCATCCTCAGCCCCGTGGGCCTGCTGGCCGGCTACAGCGCCGACGCCGGCAAGCTGGCCCAGCGCTTCGACCAGGTCGACCGCACCCAGGGCGCGGAGCTTGTGCGCAAGCTCGCCGACGGCAAGCTGCAGATCCTTCACGACCAGCAACGCCTGAAAGTGCTGGCCGCTTTCGAGCCGATCCCTGGCGGCAAGCCATGGGGCGTGCTGCTGGACGTGCCGGAAAGCGCCCTGACCGGCCCGGCCGAGGCCCTCAAGGTTGAACTCGACGCCCTCAACACCAGCGGTACCCTGCTCGAACTGGGCCTGGGCCTGGCCGCCGCCATCGCCGGCCTGCTGCTGGTGTGGCTGATGGCCCGCGGCGTGACCCGGCCGATCCTCGGCGTGGCCGCCATGCTCAAGGACATCGCCAGCGGCGAAGGCGACCTGACCCGCCGCCTGCAGTACGACAAGCAGGATGAGCTGGGCGAGCTGGCCGGCTGGTTCAACCGCTTCCTCGACAAGCTGCAGCCGACCATCGCCGAGGTGAAACGCTCGGTGCAGGCCGCTCGCGGCACCGCCGACCAGTCCGCGGCGATTGCCGCCGAGACCAGCGCCGGCATGGAGCAGCAATACCGCCAGGTCGACCAGGTGGCCACCGCCTCCCACGAGATGAGCGCCACTGCCCAGGACGTTGCCCGCAGCGCGGCCCAGGCCGCCCAGGCCGCGCGCGAAGCCGACCAGGCGACCCGCGAAGGCCTGGCGGTGATCGACCGCACCACCACCAGCATCGACACCCTGGCCGCCGACATGAGCGGCGCCATGGCCCAGGTCGAGGGGCTGGCGCGCAACAGCGAGAAGATCGGCTCGGTGCTCGAGGTGATCCGCTCTATCGCCGAGCAGACCAACCTGCTGGCGCTCAACGCCGCCATCGAGGCCGCTCGCGCCGGTGAGGCCGGCCGTGGCTTCGCCGTGGTCGCCGACGAGGTGCGCAACCTGGCCCGCCGCACCCAGGAGTCGGTGGAGGAAACCCGCCAGGTAATCGAAGCCCTGCAGGCCGGTACCCAGGAAGTGGTCGGCGCCATGGACAGCAGCCACCGCCAGGCCCAGGGCGGCGTCGAGCAGGTCGGCCAGGCCGTCACCGCGCTGCAGCGCATCGGCCAGGCGGTGACCGTGATCACCGACATGAACCTGCAGATCGCCAGCGCCGCCGAGGAGCAGAGCGCGGTGGCCGAGGAGATCAACAGCAACGTCGCCACCATCCGTGACGTGACCGAGTCGCTGAGCGGCCAGGCCAACGAATCGGCGCGGGTCAGCCAGTCGCTCAACAGCCTGGCCAACCAGCAGCAGGGGCTGATGGATCAGTTCCGCGTTTGATTCCACCCCGTCGGGGCCGCTTTGCGGCCCTTTCGCGGCACAAGGCCGCTCCTACAGGTGCTGACGCGCCCCCTTTAGGAGCGGCCTTGTGCCGCGAAAGGGCTGCGCAGCAGCCCCGGCAACTTCGTCGTCTACACTTCTGCCCGAACCCAAGGACCGGCAACCGACGAGGCCCCGATGAAGAAAGTCCCCACCCTTCTGGCCAGCCTGCTCCTCGCCTTCGGCCTGGCCAGCACCGATTCTGCCGCTGCTGCGGACCAACCCGCCCCCATCCACTTCGGCGCCATCGGCTGGGAAAGCGGTGCCCTGACCACAGAGATCCTGCGCCTGATCGTCGAACACGGTTACGGCTACCCCACCGACACCCTCCCCGGCAGTACCGTCAGCATGGAAGTGGCCCTGGCGCGCAACGACCTGCAAGTAATCGCCGAGGAATGGGCCGGACGCAGCCCCGCCTGGGTCAAGGCCGAACAGGCCGGCCAGGTGTTCGCCCTGGGCGACACGGTGAAGAACGCCGAGGAAGGCTGGTGGGTGCCGGCCTACGTGATCAAGGGCGACCCTGCACGCGACCTGAAACCCTTGGCCCCGGACCTGCGCAGCGTCTACGACCTCAAAGACTACCCCCAAGTGTTCAAGGACCCCGAGGTACCCGGCAAAGGCCGCTTCCTCAACAGCCCCAGCGGCTGGACCTCCGAGACCGTCAACAGCCAGAAGCTCAAGGCCTACGGCCTGGACGGGCTGTACAACAACTTCCGCAGCGGCTCCGGCGCCGCCCTCGACGCCGAGATCGGCTCGGCGATCCGCCGAGGTCAGCCTGTACTGTTCTACTACTGGAGCCCTACTCCGCTGATGGGCCGCTACGACCTGGTTCGCCTGGAGGAACCGGCGTTCGATGCCACCGCCTGGGCCACCCTCACCGATGCCGCCAACCCCAACCCGAAAGGCAGCCGCTCGTTGCCGGCCAAGCTCTCGATCGGCGTGTCGAAGGCATTCCGTGACGCCCACCCCGAGCTGGTCGCGGTGTTCGAAAAGGTCGACCTGCCCATCGCCACCCTGAACAAGGCCCTGGCACGCATGAGCGAAACCCGCCAGCCGCCCCGCGAGGCCGCCCTCGCCTTCCTGCGCGACAACCCCGCTGTGTGGAAGGCCTGGATGCCCGCCGAAAACGCCGCCAAGGTCGAGGCCGGCCTGTGAGTGGTGGTTTCCCCGAAGCCCTGCAATTCTCCTTCGCCGCCTGGGTCAACCGCCTGGTCGACTGGCTGGTGCTGCACTATGGCGATCACCTGCGCAGCATCTCCGACCAACTGCTGCAACTGCTGGTGGGCCTGGAGAACCTGCTCCGGTTACTGCCCTGGTGGCTGCTGTTGCTGCTGGTCGGGCTGCTGGCCTGGCACGCCAGCCGCAGCCTGGCACGGGCGTTGGTGTTGCCGCTGCTGCTGGCGCTGATCGGCATGCTCGGGCTGTGGGACAAGCTGCTGCAGACCCTCGCCCTGGTGCTGGTCAGCACCGGCCTGTGCGTGCTGGTCGGCGTGCCGCTGGGCATCCTGCTGGCCACTCGCCCCCTGGCCCGGCGCCTGATCCTGCCGGTGCTCGACGTGATGCAGACGCTGCCGGCCTTCGTCTACCTGATCCCGGTGCTGATGCTGTTCGGCCTGGGCAAGGTGCCAGCGGTGTTCGCCACCCTCATCTATGCCCTGCCGCCGCTGGTTCGCCTGACCGATCTGGGCCTGGCGCAGATCGACCCGTCGCTGCTGCAGGCCGCCCACGGCCTGGGCGCCAGCCGCTGGCAGCGCTTGCGCCGCATCGCCCTGCCGCTGGCCTTGCCGAGCATCATGGCCGGGCTCAACCAGTCGGTGATGATGGCATTGTCGATGGTGGTGGTGGCGTCGATGATCGGCGCCCGCGGGCTGGGCGAAGACGTGCTGGCCGGGATCCAGACCCTGAACGTCGGCCAGGGCGTCGAGGCGGGGCTGGCGATCGTCGCCCTGGCGATGGTCATCGACCGCATCAGCCAGGCCTATGGACGACCTGGGCGCTGAGTTGAAGCCGTGCAGCTAGACTGTAGACAGCCCACCCTCAGGAATATCGACCATGCACCTACCGTGGATGCTGTTCGGCCTGTCCCTCGCCCTGTTCGCATGCCTCCTCCCCGCCGCTGACAGCCAGAAAGCCGCGGTCGCCGAAGACAAGGCTCAGGTACTGGAAGAAAAGGTGGCCGAGGATGCACCACCGCCGAAAAAGCAGGAGACCCTGACCCCTGGAGAAGTCCAGGCGGTCGACCCGGCGGGCCAGTCGCCGATGGATGACAGCATCACCTGCCTGGCGCGCACCATCTACTGGGAGGCCAAGGGTGCCAATGCCCAGGACATGGGTGCGGTAGCCAGCGTGGTGCTCAATCGCCTGGGGCACGAGGGCTTTCCCGACAGCATCTGCGCGGTGGTCAAGCAAGGTGTAGAGAGCAAGAGCTGCCAGTTTTCCTGGTGGTGCGATGGACGCCCCGATCAGGTGGAAGAAGAGGAACGCTATGCAGTGGCCAAGGAAATTGCCCGCAAGGCCCTCAACCAGCAGTTGAAGGACCCCACCGGCGGCGCGCTGTATTTTCACGACCGCAACGTCAACCCGGATTGGGCCAAGGCCTACCGCAAGACGGCCGAGACCACGCACTTCCTGTTCTACAAACCGAACCAAGCGCTAGCCCGATGATGACCGGCGGCAGTCCGACATTGATCCGTGGGCGCCTCGTACGACAATGAAATCGGTCCATCTGAGCCAAGACTTCGCCCATCAGTGTTCCCACAATCTTGTCCTCCAGCATCCTTCGCGTGATCAGACCTCAGGCCAACGCTCGCCTTCAGCGTGGAACCATGTTTTCGCGTATCGTACCCGCCTCCCCCCTCCTGCACGGCCCAACCTGCCAAGCCACGAACCGGAGCCTGCCCCGCGTGTCCCTCAAAGCCTTGCGCACCCTGGTCACCATCGCTCGCCACGGCACCTTCGCCCGCGCCGCCGACCTGCTGAGCCTGACCCCCTCGGCGGTGAGTCTGCATATCAAGACCCTGGAGGTCGAACTGCAGGTCTCCCTGTTCGACCGCAGCCGCCGCCAGGTCATGCTGACCGAGGCTGGCCAACTCGCAGTGGTCCGTGCCGAAGGCATCCTGGCCGCCTACGACGAGCTGGCAGACACCCTGGCCAGCGGCCCAAGCTTGCGTGGGCGTCTGCGCATCGGCGCAATTCATACCGTGCTTGCCCGGCGCCTGCCCAAGGCGCTGGTGTGGATCAAGGCGCACCACCCCGAACTGCATGTCAGTGTGGTTTCGGGCATGTCGGCAGAGCTCGCCCGACGGGTCGAGGATGGGGAGCTGGACGCGGCGATCACCACCGAGCCGGTCAGCCCCTACCCGCAGAGTCTTCAGTACACGCCGCTGTTCGAGGACCGCTTCTGGGCCATCGCCAGCCCGGAACTGGCCGGCCAGAACCTGCCGACGCTGCTCGCCGAGCAGCCGTTCCTGCGCTTCGACAAACGCGCCTGGGCCGGTCGGCAGATCGAGCAGGAGCTGCGTCGTCAGCGGCTGCAGGTGAACGAGCAGATGGAACTGGACAGCCAGGAGGCCTTGGCGCGTATGGCGGCCATGGGGCTGGGGGTGGCGGTGATTCCCATGAGCGACGACGACCTCGAGCGGCTGCCAGCAGCCACCGTGCTGCCCTTCGGCGAACCGCAGCTGATCCGGCGTATGGTGCTGCTGGAGCATGAGAAGAGTCAGCGCCGGCATTTGAGTGCAGTGTTGAGGACCGCGTTGGAGGCCTGATCACAGTGTCGCGCCGCGAACCATGATTGCGCGGTCAGCGCGCACCCTGTGGGAGCGGCTTCAGCCGCGAAGCAAGCGACGCAGTGGATGGCACCGGCTTCGCCGGTGTTCGCGGCTAAAGCCGCTCCCACAGGATAAAATTAAATCAATGAGTCACGCATTGGTCATGGAGCGCGGATTTTCAGTTCGTGCAGTTTTTCTCAATAGTCGCTCAAGAAAACACCGTTTTTTCTGCTCACTCCACTCCGCTAGTCTGTGACGGTACCCGACCACGGACCCGCCCCCATGCTTCATCTGCTGCTCACCACCCTCGTCCCGATCATCCTGCTCATCACCCTCGGTACCTGGCTGCGAGTGCGTGGCTTTCTCGCCGAAACCTTCTGGCCCGGCGCCGAGCGCCTGAGCTACTACGTGCTGCTGCCGTCGCTGTTCCTCCACGGCCTGGCCACCGCCAACCTCGACGGCGTGCCGGTGCTGGGCATGGTGGGCGTGTTAATGCTCTCGACGCTGCTTGGCGCCCTGTTATTGGTGCTCTACCAGGGTGTTGCCAATTATGACGGTGCCGATTTCACCTCGGTATTCCAAGGTGGCGTGCGCTTCAACAACTACATTGGCGCGACCCTGGCCGCCGGTATCTACGGCACGGCCGGCATCGCCCTGGCGGCTGTGGCCAACGCCGCCATCGTGCCGCTGGTCAACCTGCTCTGTGTGCTGGTCTTCGCTCGCTTCAGCGCACGCCACAGCTCGCCGGCCGTGGTACTCCAGGCGATCTTTGCCAACCCGCTGATCATCGGCTGTGCCGGGGGGCTATTGCTGCGATTGACGGGCGTGGGCCTGCCAGCAGGCCTGGAGCCCACGGTCAAAGCCCTGGGCCAGGCGGCGTTACCTTTAGGACTGCTTTGCGTTGGCGCAGCACTGGGTGGCGCGCGGATCGGCCAGCAGGCCAAGCCCTTGGTAGTCTCGGCACTGTTCAAGTTCCTGGTCATGCCAGTGACCACCTGGGCATTGTGCCGGCTGCTCGGGCTGGGCGGCCAGGCGGCTGTGGTGGCCGTGCTGTTCCAGGCCCTGCCCACCGCCTCGTCATCCTACGTGATGGCCCGACAGATGGGTGGTAACGCGCCGCTGATGGCGACCATCATCGCCCTGCAGACCATCATCGCCGCCGTGACGCTGCCAATGGTGCTGACATTGGCGCTGAGTTGAAACAATTCGCTTTGAGGGTGGGCAGCCCACGCTCAGGAGAAAGGCCAGCAAGCAAAAAAAGCGCCGCTGAGCATGACTGCCCAGCGGCGCGGGTATCGCATTGAAACAGCTGACTTGACTTAGTCGAAGTCGAAATCAGGCTGGCAGGATCCCATTGCCGTCGGGTAGTAACCCTCTGGGCATTCGATCGGCATCGGCAACCAGGACGATTGAGCCTGAGCTAAGCCAGCAGTGGCCAACAGAGCGACAAATGCGAACATTTTCATAACAGTTTCCTTCAGTAAATAGTGTGGTTTAACCGCGACAAGTGAAACTTCTCATTCCGCCCTGTCATCAGTCCGACACACGATATCCCTTGTCGCAGGAAACGACTTTCACCAAAGGCCCATCCATAACCCGGAAATCAACGCCTAAACCGTAGGAAATATGTCGAAAATGCCGAGTTAGGCACCAATTTCATCACTTATCCTTCTCCAACATCCCCCGCTCGACAATGAAGTCGATCACCGCTTGCAACCCCTCACCCTTCTTCAGATTGCTGAAGGTCCACGGTCGCTCCGGGCGCATGCGCCGGGTATCACGCTCCATCACTTCCAGCGAAGCACCGACATAAGGCGCCAGGTCGGTCTTGTTGATCACCAGGAAGTCCGACTTGGTGATCCCCGGCCCGCCCTTGCGCGGGATCTTCTCGCCCTCGGCGACGTCGATCACGTAGATGGTCAGGTCGGCCAGTTCCGGGCTGAAGGTGGCGCTGAGGTTGTCGCCGCCACTCTCGACGAAGATCACTTCGAGGTTGCCGAACCTGCGCGCCAGATCTTCGACGGCGGCCAGGTTCATCGAGGCGTCCTCGCGGATCGCGGTGTGCGGGCAGCCGCCGGTCTCGACGCCGACGATGCGCTCGGGCGCCAGGGCCCCGGCCTCGGTGAGGATGCGCTGGTCTTCCTTGGTATAGATGTCGTTGGTCACCACGGCGATCTGGTAGTGGTCGCGCATGGCCTTGCACAGGCACTCGAGCAGCGCGGTCTTGCCGGAACCGACCGGGCCGCCGACACCGACGCGCAGGGGTTGCTGGTAGTTTTCCATCTAGGCAGTCCTCAGGAACGGAACAATCGGGTGTATTGGGTTTCGTGACGCGATGAGGCGATGGCCAGCAGCGGCAGGCCGCCGCCGAGCTGGTCGTCATCGAGGGCCAGGGCATGGTCGAGCACGGCGGGCAGCGCCTCGCCCAGGTCGCGCAGCAAGGTCTGGGCGGCCTGCTGGCCGAACGGCACCAGCTTCACCCCTGCCATCACCGCGCCTTCCAGCCAGGCGAAGCCATGGCCCAGGGCGAGCTGGCGCAACGGGATCGACCAATGCGCGCCGAGCCAGGCCATGCCGCCCAGCTGGCTGAGTTCGAGGCTGGCGCGCCAGGCCGGAGCCTGCGCCAGTTGCCAGCCATCGAGCAGGCGCGCCAGGGCGCTGCCGCGCTGGCGCTCCTCGAGGCGCAACTCGGCGGTCTCGCGGTTGGCCAGCAGGAACAGGCTCCAGTGGGCGAAGGCCTCGGCATCGTCCGCCTGGCAGGCCCGGTAGAGGCGCGCCAGCAGCGGCCAATCGAGATGGCCGAGGGTGTCGTGCAACTGCTCGCGCTGCCAGGCGGCAAAGCCCTTGGCATCCTTCACCCAGCCAGCTTCCACGGCCCACTCCAGGCCTTGCGAATAGGTGAAGCCACCCACGGGCAGCCCGGGGCTGGCCAGCTGCAGCAGGCGCAGCAGCGCCAGGTCGCTGGTCATCAACCGGCCAGCACCAGCGCGGCACCGGCCAGCAGGCCGCCGCCAAAGGCTTTCTGCAGGCCGGCATGGCGGCGCAGCAGGCAGCCGACACCGAAGCCTACAGCCAGCAGCAAGCCGCTGACCGTGACGAAGCCGACGCTGAACTGCCAGAACGCGCTGGGCGTGGCTTCCACGCCATGGGCC
This sequence comes from Mitsuaria sp. RG, assembly GCF_028369275.1. Taxonomy (NCBI): domain Bacteria; kingdom Pseudomonadati; phylum Pseudomonadota; class Betaproteobacteria; order Burkholderiales; family Sphaerotilaceae; genus Roseateles; species Mitsuaria sp. RG. Next base: position 7,051 of record NZ_JAQMYQ010000019.1, on the reverse strand, counting down.
CAGCCGTGGAACAGGGCGAACACCGGCATGATCAGCGACAGCAGCAACTGGCGGCTCGGCAGCAGCATGGCGGCAGCGGCCACCAGCAGCGAGCCGAGGATCATCTGCTCCATGCCGACCACGTCGCCGAACAGATGGCCGCACACCGCGCCGCCGAACATCGCCGCCAGGGTCGCCAGCGGCAAGGTCAGGTTGCGCCGGGTCAGGGCGGCGAGCACGCCGGTGCCGAGCAGCATCAGCAGGTGATCGAGCCCGGTCAGCGGATGCAGCAGGCCGTCCTGCAGCGGGTTGGCGTCGTGGCCGGGGTGGGCGAAGGCCGGCAGGGCCACCATCAGCAGTACCAGGGCGAAAGTCTTTTTCATTGTGGGCTCCAGGGTGAGGTCAGGAATGGGCTGGCAGGCGTACGAACGGATGGGCGTGGCCATGGGAATGACCATGGGGCGCGCTCTGGTAGGCACCGGCCTCGGGCTCGAACGGCGCCTGTTCGGCGACCACCTCCAGTCCCAGGCCGCGCAGCATGTCGTCGAGCACATGGTCGTGCTGGTAGCGCAACAGGCCCGGTTCGATCTGCAGCGGCACATGGCGGTTGCCCAGGTGGTAGGCGGCGCGGGCCAGCAGGTGCGGGTCGGTGCAGCGCACCGTGGACACCGCCTCCGGCGCGGCCAGTACCTGGATCACTTGAGTGCCTTCGGCGTCGCCCAGCAATTCGCCGCCACGCAGCAGATGGCCGCGCTCGAGCATCAACCCGGCCTCGCGGCCATCGTCGAGGGTGACCCGCAGGCGGCTCTTGATGCGGCTGTCGACATTGAGAGTGACGGTGCCGGTGATGGCCTCGGCCTGGGTGATGCGACGGGTAAGGACAATCATGTTCGCTCCTTCAGAACAGGAAATAGCGCTGCGCCAGCGGCAGCTCGTGGGCCGGCTCGCACACCAGCAGCTCGCCGTCGGCACGCACCTGGTAGGTCTGGGCATCGACCTCGATCAGCGGTTGCAGGGTGTTGTGGAGCATGTCGGCCTTGCGCACCCGCCGGCAGCCATGGGCCACGCCGATCAGGCTCTGCAGCTTCAGTTCATGGGATAGGCCACGGTCCACGGCGGCCTGGGGCAGGAAGGTCATGCGCGTGGCATGCCGCGCCGCGCCCAGGGCGCCGAACATCGGCCGGTAGTGCACCGGTTGCGGGGTCGGGATCGAGCCGTTGATATCGCCCATCGGCGCCGTGGCGATCATCCCGCCCTTGAGCACCAGGGCCGGCTTGACCGCAAAGAATGCCGGCGCCCACAGCACCAGGTCGGCCAGCTTGCCCACCTCCACCGAACCGACTTCGTGGGCGATGCCGTGGGTCAATGCCGGGTTGATGGTGTACTTGGCGATGTAGCGCTTGACCCGGAAGTTGTCGCTGTAGGCGCCGTCCGGCGCCAGCGGGCCGCGGCGCAGCTTCATCTGGTGCGCCACCTGCCAGGTGCGCAGCACCACCTCACCGACCCGGCCCATGGCCTGGGAATCGGAGGAGGTCATGGCGAAGGCGCCCATGTCGTGGAGGATATCCTCGGCGGCGATGGTCTCGCGGCGGATGCGCGACTCGGCGAAGGCCACGTCCTCGGCAATGCTCGGGTCCAGGTGGTGGCAGACCATGAGCATGTCCAGGTGCTCGTCCACCGTGTTCACGGTGTAGGGCAGCGTCGGGTTGGTCGAGGACGGCAGCACATTGGCCTGCCCCGCCGCGCGGATGATGTCCGGCGCGTGGCCGCCGCCCGCCCCTTCGGTGTGGAAGGTATGGATGGTGCGCTCGCCGATGGCGGCCAGGGTGTCCTCGATGCAGCCCGACTCGTTGAGGGTGTCGGTGTGGATCGCCACCTGGATGTCCATCTCCTCGGCCACCCCCAGGCAGCAGTCGATGGCGGCGGGCGTCGAGCCCCAGTCTTCGTGCAGCTTGAGGCCCACGGCACCGGCGGCGATCTGCTCGCGCAGGGCCTCGGGCCGCGAGGCGTTACCCTTGCCCAGCAGGCCGATGTTGATCGGCAGGCAGTCGGCGGCCTGAAGCATGCGCGCCAGGTACCAGGGGCCGGGGGTGCAAGTAGTGGCGTTGGTGCCGGTGGCGGGGCCGGTGCCGCCGCCGATGAACGTGGTCACGCCGCTGGTCAGCGCCTCTTCCACCTGCTGCGGGCAGATGAAGTGGATATGCGAGTCGATGCCGCCGGCGGTGACGATCTTGCCTTCGGCGGCGATCACCTCGGTACCCGGCCCTACAGGCACCGTGACACCAGGCTGCACATCGGGGTTGCCGGCTTTGCCGATGGCGGCAATACGCCCGTGCTTGACACCGATATCGGCCTTGACGATGCCCCAGTGGTCGATGATCAGTGCGTTGGTCAGCACCAGGTCCATGGCCTGCGCCGCGAGCATCTGCCCCTGGCCCATGCCGTCGCGGATCACCTTGCCGCCGCCGAACTTGACCTCCTCGCCGTAGATCGTGAAGTCCTTCTCCACCTCCACCCACAGCGCGGTATCGGCCAGGCGCACACGGTCGCCGACGGTGGGACCGAACATGTCGGCGTAGGCCTGGCGGGAAATGCGGCTCATGCCCTGCCCTCCAGCGCGCCCATCACCTTGCCCTGGAAACCGTACACCTCGCGCTTGCCGGCATAGGCCACCAGTTGCACGGTGCGCGCCTGCCCCGGCTCGAAGCGCACCGCGGTGCCGGCCGGTATGTCCAGGCGATAGCCACGGGTCGGCTCGCGCTCGAATACCAGGGCGTCGTTGACTTCATAGAAGTGGTAGTGCGAGCCCACCTGCACCGGGCGGTCGCCATGGTTGGCCACGCTGACGCTGACAGTCTGGCGGCCGAGATTGAGCTCGATGTCGCCCGCGGCGACCTGGACTTCTCCGGGGATCATGCCGGCTTCCTCAAACGATGGGTTCATGCACGGTCACCAGCTTGGTGCCGTCGGGAAAGGTCGCCTCGACCTGGACGTCGTGCAGCATCTCCGGCACACCGGCCATCACCTGTTCGCGCACCAGCACCTCGCGCCCCAGGCTCATCAGCTCGGCTACCGTGCGGCCATCGCGGGCGCCTTCGAGTACCGCGGCGCTGATCAGCGCCACCGCTTCCGGGTAGTTGAGTTTCAGGCCACGGGCCAGGCGCCGCTCGGCCAGCAAGGCGGCGGTGAACAGCAGCAGTTTGTCTTTCTCTCGCGGGGTCAGCTCCATGGCGGCTCTCTTCAGGTGGCCCAGATGCGCGGCGGGCACGGCGCCAGGCCGAGCACGGCCGGGCGCAGCAGGTGCCAGAGGCGCTGCAGGTTACGTTGCAGGTGTTGGTTGTCATGGTCGAGCAGGCGGATCACCAGCAGCGGGCCGAGCAGGGTCGCGCCGGCGGGCGTGGCCAGTTCGTCGAGGGCCTGGCGCACCTGGTCGAGCAGCGCCTGGTCGGCCGGCGCGGCGCAGAACGTGGCGATCAGCGGGTGCCCGGCCAGCTTGTCCAGGTGCCCGCCTTGGATGCGCAGGCGCTCGTGCAGGCCGGGCTCGCCGGGCAGTTCGATGCGCAATCGGCTGTCCAGGGCGCCCTGCTCGAAGCGCTCGCTCATCACCGGGCGGCCCAGGCACAGCGTCTCCCAGGCCAGCAGGCGGGCACCGGGCTCGAGGGTGAAGCGGCTGTCCAGGCAGGCCCGGGCGCCGTTGAAGAAGATGCTGTCCTGGGGCAGCCACTCCAGGGTGCTGCCGGCGGCGAGGTGAAAGCGCTGGGCCAGGCGCGCGGTGGGGCCGATGCTGCGGTAGAACTTGCTGGCGCCGGGCATGGTCAGCAAGGCGTGGCTGCCGGTTTCCAGATGTATGTCCAGCTCCAGGCGGTCACCGGCGACGATCCCGCCGGGCGGGTGCAGCACATAGACATGGCACGGCGCGCCCTCCGGGTAGAACGGCCGCTGCACCAAAAGAGGTCCGACATGACGCCGCGCACCAAGGCGGGTCACGCCCTCGCGCTGGACGAAGCGCAACTGCAGATGGGCGCTCCAGCCCGGGTCAGCCTGCGGTGGGTCGATCTGTTGCGCCAACGACATCCTGGAACCCCTGAAATCCGTGGCCTGGCGGCCGGATTGAGGGTCAAGCGCGGGGGCTTGCGGGCACGCCGGGCTGACCACTCGATCAATATTCGCTGAGGGGATATAGCAGGGAGCGGGCCAACTGCGCAGATGAACGATGATGAAACTTTCGAACCGTCAGTCATGCCGCAAGGCTGCGGCCCAGAGCGGCTGCGCCCCGGCGCGCAATTCGGGTGCCAGCCTCGATGGCGAAGTGCGCTAAAGTGACCACCCTGCCCTTTTTCGAGCCAAGGACGTCCTCATGCAATTCGCCCCTGCCATTCCGATCCTGCGGATCTTCTCGGTCGACAAGGCCCGGGAGTTCTACCTCGACTTCCTCGGTTTCCAGCTCGACTGGGAACACCGCTTCGCCCCGGACCTGCCGCTGTACATGCAGGTCCACCGCGACGGTCTGATCCTGCACCTGTCCGAGCACCACGGCGACGCCACGCCGGGCGCGGCAGTGTTCGCCCGGGTCGAGGACCTCAAGGCCCTGGAGCGTGAACTGCTGGCCAAACAATACGGCTATGCGCGACCGCACGCCGAGGCAGTCGATTGGGGCCTGGAGATGCAGGTCGCCGACCCGTTCGGCAACCGCCTGCGCTTCTGCCAGCAGATCGACAACGTCTGATGGCCGGCGGCAAGCGTGCCCTGGCGCGCCTGGAGCGGGAGATGGTCGCCTGCCTGACCGAGGCCTGCGCCACCGCCCAGGGCGAGATCGTCGGTTTCGCCTGGCTCACCCATCAGGTGGACCTCGACGACTTCCCCGCCAGCCTGCGCATCACCTGGGTGTTCACCGACGACACCGACAAGGCCCGGGCCCTGGCCGGCGCGGACAAGGCGCGGATGATCGCGCTGACCGCCCAGGCGCTGAGCGACGCGGGGATCGAACTGGACCATGTGGCCTGGCATGTGCGCTTCGACAGCGAAGAAGCCTGCTGGCGCGATCATGGCGGCGACTGGAACCGGCGTTTGCGCTGAGCCCTTCAAGCCCTGCGCGGTCCCTGTAGGAGCGGCCTCGTGCCGCGAAGGGGGCGCGTAGCGGCCCCAGGTTTTCAGCGTTGACGCATCAATCGCCGGGGCTGCTACGCAGCCCTTTCCGGCCGGTCCGACGCCTCGGCAAGGCCGCTCCTACAGGGGATTGCGCATGTGCTGACGACGCGCATAGGCGAAAACGTTGCCTTCCAACGCGTTGCTGGACTAGTCTTGCACCCATTCCACACCACGAGGTATTCGTCCAATGCGCCATTGATGCCGCCGTCAGCCTGACGGCCAGTCTTCAGCCTCCGGTTCACACCGGGGATGTCGCGGCATGAGTGGAGTTGTGCATGACGAACTCGTCGATCCTGACGCTGGACAGCGTCACCCTGGTCCTGCCCGATGGCAGGCCACTTTTCACTGACCTCAACGAATCCTTCGACCTGCGCCACACCGGCCTGGTCGGACGCAACGGCGTGGGCAAGAGCTTGCTCGGGCAACTGCTGGCCGGCCTGCGCGAGCCCAGCCAGGGCCACTGCCTGCGCCATGGCCGGGTGCATCATCTCGACCAGCAGGTACTCGCCAACAGCGCCACTCTCGCTGACCTGGCCCGGATCGGTGGCACCCTGCGCGCCCTCGAACGGATCGAACGCGGCAGCATCGACCCGGCGGACTTCGACGCAGTCGGCGATCGCTGGGACATCCGCTCGCGATTGCAGGCTCAGTTGCAACGCCATGGCCTGGGTCATCTCGACCCGCACTGCCCGGCCAATCGCCTGAGCGGCGGCCAGGCCATGCGCGTCGCCCTGCTCGGCGCCTGGCTGAGCGAGGCCGACTACCTGATCCTCGACGAGCCAAGCAACCACCTGGACAGCAGTGCCAGGGCCATGCTGCTGGACATGCTCCAGGGCTGGGACAAGGGCCTGCTGGTGATCAGTCACGATCGGGCACTGCTCGGGCACATGGCACGCATCGTCGAACTGTCGCCCCTTGGCTTGCGCGCCTATGGCGGCGATTTCGCCTTCTACCGGCAGCAGAGCACCGCGCAGGCCGAACTGGCCGCGCAGGAATTGCTGCGCCTCAAGCAGCAACGTCAACGCCAGGCCGTGGCATTGCAACGTCAGCGCGAGAATCTCGAGCGTCACCAGGCCAGCGCCGGGCGCCAGGCCAGGCAGGCGAACCAGGCGCAGATTCTGCTCGACCGCCAGCAACAGCGCAGCCAGGCCACCGCCGGGCGCCAGCGCCGCGAGCTGCGGGATGCCAAGGCGACCCTGGACGAACAAGTGCGCGAGGCGGCACGTCAGGTCGAACGCGAGGTGCCGATCATGCTGCACGCCCCCACGCCGCAACGACATGCCGGACGCGAGGTGCTGGCCCTGGAAGGGTTGTACCTGCCACGGGGCACGACCACGGCGCTGGACCTGCGCCTGTGCCTGGGCCAGCGACTGGGGGTGGTGGGCGACAACGGCAGCGGCAAGTCCACCCTGCTGCGGGTGCTGGCCGGTGAACTGGCGCCGCGCGCGGGCAGCCTGCGGCTGACTGGCGAAGTGGCCCTGCTCGACCAGCACGGCAGCCGCTTGGAACCGCAACATAGCGCACTGGAACACCTGCGCGCCGCCAATCCTCGCCTGCAGCGCGACGAACTGCATCGTCGGCTGGCGCAACTGGGCATCGATGCGGCACGCATCGCACTGCCCGGTGCCCTGCTAAGTGGCGGCGAACGGCTCAAGGTCGCGTTGGCTGCCGTGCTGTACCGGGAACAGCCATTGGACCTGCTGCTGCTCGACGAACCGAACAACCACCTCGACCTGCCGTCGCTCGAGGCGCTGGAGCAGTTGTTGCGACAGTTCAAGGGGGCACTGCTGGTGGTCTCGCATGACCACGTTTTTCTGGAAAACCTGATTCTGAAGGACTATCTGCGTTTAGGCTCATCCCTTTCAAGGTCTTTTGGCGCGAGGGCTATTGACCGCATCAGGGCTACCAGGTGTTCGCCTTAACG
>NZ_JAQMYQ010000018.1:0-100097 GCF_028369275.1 Mitsuaria sp. RG | reverse complement strand
GAACCTCTGCATTGCTCAGTCGTCGGTGGCCTTGATCGACTTCGGCGACAAACGCAGGCTGCGCAAGCTGCGCTTCACGCTCTTGAGGTGGTTGACCAGGCTTGGCCCACGGGCCATGGCCACGCCCATGGCCAGCACGTCGATCACCACCAGGTGGGCGATACGCGAGGTCAGCGGGGTGTAGATCTCGGTGTCTTCATGCACATCGATGGCCAGGTTGACCGTCGACAATTCGGCCAGCGGCGTCTGGCTCGGGCACAGGGTGATCAGGTTGGCGCCGCTTTCACGCACCAGGTTGGCGGTGATCAGCAGGTCCTTGGAACGCCCCGACTGCGAAATGCACACCGCCACATCGCCCGGCTTCAGGGTGACCGCTGACATCGCCTGCATGTGCGGGTCGGAATAGGCCGCGGCGCTGAGCAGCAGGCGGAAGAACTTGTGCTGGGCATCGGCCGCGACCGCGCCGGAAGCGCCAAAGCCGTAGAACTCCACGCGCTGGGCTTGGGCCATGGCGGTCACCGCCTGCTGCAGCGCTTGCGGGTCGAGGTGCTCGCGCACTTCCATCAGCGTGTGCAGGGTGGTGTCGAAGATCTTCAGGCTGTAGTCGGCGACCGAGTCGTCTTCATGGATGGCAAACTGGCCGAAACTGGCGCCGGCGGCCAGGCTCTGCGCCAGCTTGAGCTTGAGGTCCTGGAAGCCCGAACAGCCTATCGCCCGGCAGAAGCGCACGATGGTTGGCTCGCTGATCCCCACGCTGTGCGCCAGGTCGGCCATCGAGCTGTGCATGACGGCAGCCGGATCGAGCAGCACATGGTCGGCCACTTTGAGTTCCGATTTACGCAGCAGGTGCCGCGATTGGTCGATATGTTGCAACAGATTCACGGGCTGGACTCGGTTATGATCGGCGTGCCGGGATGTAGCTTTCTTGTAGTTATACTACATGCTTGCCAACCCGCCCAGCTAAACGAACGTGGAGAGTGGTGGTTTGACGATTCCTTGCGACATCCTGGTCTTCGGCGGCACGGGCGACCTGGCCCTGCACAAACTGCTCCCGGCGCTCTACCACCTGTATCGCGAGGCCCGCCTGCACAACGCCGTGCGAATCATTGCCCTGGCCCGGCGCAACCTTTCGCGCAACGACTACCTCAAGCTCGCCGAACGCCACTGCCGGGCGCAGATCGCCCGCCAGGACTTCGACGAGGACGTCTGGCAGCGCTTCTGCGCACGCCTGGACTATTTCCCCATGGACGCCGCGCAAAGCGCCGACTTCGGTCGCCTGGCCCGCTACCTGGGCGAACCTGGCGGGTTGACCCGGATCTTCTATCTGGCCACCGCGCCCAAGCTGTTCGTGCCCATCGCCAACCACCTGCGCATCGCCGGCCTTGCCGACAGCGAGGCGCGCATCGTGCTGGAGAAGCCCATCGGTCACTCGCTGGAGTCGGCCACCGCGATCAACGAGGCCATCGGTGCGGTGTTCAGCGAACCGCAGGTGTTCCGCATCGACCACTACCTGGGCAAGGAAACCGTGCAGAACCTCATGGCGCTGCGCTTTGCCAATGCCCTGCTGGAGCCGGTGTGGCGCAACGGCCAGGTCGACCATGTGCAGATCAGCGTCTGCGAGACCCTTGGCGTGGAAAACCGCGGCGCCTACTACGACCGTGCCGGCGCCACCCGCGACATGCTGCAGAACCACCTGCTGCAATTGCTCTGCCTGGTGGCCATGGAGCCGCCGGCGCAGTTCGAGGCCGAGGCGGTGCGCGACGAAAAGGTGAAGATCCTCCGCGCGCTCAAGCCCATCACCGGCCAGGACGTGCAGGACAAGACCGTGCGCGGCCAGTACGGCGCCGGCAAGATCGGCGGCCAGGAAGTACCGGCCTACTACTTCGAGAAGGACGTGGACAACGACAGCGACACCGAGACCTTCGTCGCGGTGCAGGCGCACATCGACAACTGGCGCTGGGCCGGCGTGCCCTTCTACCTGCGCACCGGCAAGCGCATGGCGCGGCGCTCGTCGCAGATCGTCATCCAGTTCAAGCCGGTGCCCCACGAGCTGTTCAGCGGCGGCCAGGTCAACCAGTTGCTGATCCAGCTACAGCCTGACGAACACATCAGCCTGCGCATGATGACCAAGAGCCCGGGCAAGGGCATGCGCCTGGCACCGGTCGAACTGGACCTGAACCTCGCCCAGGCCTTCGCCCAGACCCGCCGCTGGGACGCCTACGAGCGGCTGCTGCTGGATGTGCTGGAAGGCGACTCGACACTGTTCATGCGCCGCGACGAGGTCGAGGCCGCCTGGGCCTGGATCGACCCGATCCTGCAGGGCTGGGAGGAGCACTTCCAGGCGCCACGTCCCTACCCCGCCGGCAGCAATGGCCCGGAACAGGCCAACAGCCTGTTGGCCCGCCAAGGCCAGGCCTGGCACCTGTAGGAGCGGCCTCGTGCCGCGAAACGGCTGCAAAGCAGCCCCGGCAACTCCAAGCCGGGCGCCTATTATCAACGCCTTGAAAAGGCCGACCTTCAGCGCAACAGGTCGGCCGTCGAGCGATCAAGCAGCGCGCGGAACGAGGTCGCATCCACCGGCCGGCTGATCAGGTAGCCCTGCACCTCGTCACAGCCATGCTCGCGCAGGAACTGAAGCTGCTCGCGGGTTTCCACCCCTTCGGCCACTACCTTCAGTCGCAGGCTCTTGGCCATGGCGATGATCGCCCGGGTGATGGCCGCGTCCTGAGTCCCTTCGAGCAGGCCGCGAATGAACGCCTGGTCAATCTTCACGTAGTCGACCGGGAACCGTTTGAGGTAGCTCAGCGACGAGTAGCCGGTGCCGAAATCGTCGATGGCCAGCTTCACCCCCAGCGCGTGCAGCTGTTCGAAGGTGGTGATGATGTGCTCGACGCTGTCCAGCAACTGGCTTTCGGTCAGCTCCAACTCCAGCAGGTGCGGCGCCAGGCCTGACTCCTGCAGGACCTGGCGCACCAGGCTGACCAGCTTGCCTTGGCGCAGCTGGTACACCGACAGGTTGACCGAAACGCGTACCTCCAGGCCCTGGCGCAACCATTCGCACGCCTGCCAGCAGGCCTGGCGCAGCACGAACTCACCCATGGGCGCGATCAGCCCGGTCTCTTCGGCCAGGCCGATGAACTCACTGGGCGGCACCATGCCCCACTCGGGGTGCTGCCAGCGCACAAGCGCCTCGGCCGCGTGCAACTGGCCGGTGCGCAGGCACAGCTTGGGCTGGTAGTAGACCAGCAACTGGCGCTCGTCGATGGCCTTGCGCAGCTGGTTCTCCAGTTGCAGGCGCTCCAGGGTGCTGGCGCGCAAGCTCTCGGTGTAGAACTGGAAGCTGTCGCCGCCCAGATGCTTGGCATGCTGCTTGGCCATGTCGGCCTGGCTGACCAGGGCATTGAGGTCCTGGGTGGCGTCGGACAACAGGCTGATACCTACCGAGGCGCTGATCACCACCTCGTGCCCACCGACGCGCTGGGGTACGCGCAGCTTGTCGAGCAGCCGGGTGGTGACGCGCACCAGGCTCGACAGGTTGGTGTAGCCGTCGAACAGCACGGCGAATTCGTCGCCGGACAGGCGCGCCACGGTGTCGGCCTCCGGCACCGCGTTGGCCAGGCGCTGGGCCATCTTCTTGAGCAGCTGGTCCGCCAGTTCATGGCCCAGGCTCTCGTTGAGCAGCTTGAAACGATCCAGGTCCACATGCAGCAGCGCCAGGCTGCGGCCGTTCAGGCGCATGCGCTGCGCCGCCTCGTGCAGGCGCAGGCGGAACAGCGCGCGATTGGCCAGCCCGGTGAGGTCGTCGTAATGCGCCAGGTAGCGCAGGCGCTCCTCGGATTCGCGGCGTGCGGACAGGTCGGTGAAGAAGCCGACGATGTTGACGATCCGTCCCCGAGGGTCATTCACGCTGTTCAGTTGCAGCCACTGCGGGTAGAGCTCGCCGTTCTTGCGCGCCTCGACCAGCTCGCCCTGCCAGCGGCCCTGCTGCTCCAACGCCTGGTCGATAGCCTGGCTGTGGCGCCGGGCATCGCGGCTGCAGGGCAGTTCCAGGGCATTGCGGGCGATCAGCTCGGCCCGGCCGTAGCCGGTGACATCGCAGAAGGCCTGGTTCACCGCCAGCAACTGGAAGTCCGCGTCGAGAATGGCGATCCCTTCGCTGGCCGCCTCGAACACCGTCGCGGCCAGGCGCTGCTGCTCTTCCTGCTCCTTCTGCGCGGTGATGTCGCGGCGGGTGCCGAGCATGCGCAGGACCTTGCCCTGGTCATCGGACTCCACCGCCCGCCCACGGTCCTCGATCCAGCACCAGTGCCCCTGGGCGTGGCGTACCCGGTACTCGACCCGGTAATCCTCGGTGCGCCCCTTGAGGTGCTCGACCAGCGTGCGCCGCAGCACAGGCAGGTCATCAGGATGCAGCCGTGGCTTGAGGTCGGCGCGCACCGAGCGCACTTGCTCCGGATCCAGACCGAACAGCGCATGCAACTGGGTGTGATGGACCTCGTCGGTTTCCAGGTTCCAGTCCCACAGCCCGAGCTCACTGGCCTGCAAGGCCAGGGCCAGGCGCTGCTCGCTCTTGCTCAGGGCCTGGTTGGCCAGGTCCAGCTCATGACTGCGTTGGGCCACCCGCTGCTCGAGGCCGGCATGGGCCTTGCGCAGGTCGTCCTCGGCCCGGCGTCGTTGGGCGATCTCGGCGCTGAGCTGACGGTTGAGGCCCTCGCCATGGCGCTGGGCGTTCTGCAGGTGCTCGATCAGCGCCTGGTTCTGGAAGCGGCGCAGCAGGCCGCGCTCGATCAGGCGATTGACCTGCCAGGCCACCACCATCAGCGCCACCAGCAGGATCAGCCCCAGCCAGCCCCAGCCGCGCTGGTGCCCGGCGTCATAGACGAACAGAAACGCGATCGGCGGCAGCAGGCACGGCAGGGCGAAGCTGAGAAACGCCGGCAGGCTCACCGCGTAGGCGACACTGGCGGACAACGCCGCCGCGCCGAGCAGGCCGAAGACCCAGGCCTGCTGCACGAAGTTGTCCGCCGGCGCCAGGGCGATGACCGCGCTGGCCAAGGTCAGGCCGCTGAACGCCGAGCCGAGCAGGAACATGCGCCGCCAGGTCGGCTTGGCCTGGCGCGCCGGCGTCGCCGCGTCGAAGGCCGCCACCTGGATCACCCGCAGCGCCACCAGCGCCAGCAACCAGGCCAGCCACACCCCGACCAGCAGATAGCGCGCAGGGCTCCACAGCAGCCAGGCGCAGAGCAGGCCGTTGAGCAGCATGAACAAGGTGGGCAACAACGAGCCCTGGTACAGCAGGCGAGTACGCTCGATCGACAGCTGGGTGGCGAATTGCCTGCGAACGCTCCTTGTCGTCTCCGGCGATGCTCCGATCGCCCCGCAATCCTGGGTCATATTGGCTGGTTTCTTTTGTGTTCTTGTTATGGCTGACCGCAAATGTGCAGGGAGCATACACAAGCACCGCGTCGGACCAAACTGCTCTGCGTCATGATTTCGAAAATGTCTGCTGCGTCCAGGTCTGACCGCTCAACCACGGGTGCCGGGCAAGACCACCGATGAACGGTCGAGCGTCCGCCCGGCGATTTGCACCCGGGGCGTTTGCCCCTGCCTTCGCGCGGCCATAGAATGCCCGGATGCATAATGACGACCTCTCCCTCCTGCTGAACTCCCTCAACGACGCTCAACGCCAGGCCGTGGCGGCCTCGGTGGGGCGCCAACTGGTTCTGGCCGGCGCCGGCTCGGGCAAGACCCGCGTGCTGGTGCACCGCATCGCCTGGCTGATCCAGGTCGAGCAGGCCTCGCCGCACTCGATCCTGTCGGTGACCTTCACCAACAAGGCCGCGGCGGAAATGCGCCAGCGGATCGAGCAACTGCTGGGCATCAACCCGGCCGGCATGTGGGTCGGCACCTTCCACGGCCTGGCCCACCGCCTGCTGCGGGCGCACTGGCAGGAGGCGGGGCTGGCGCAGAACTTCCAGATCCTCGACAGCGACGACCAGCAGCGCCTGATCAAGCGGGTGATCCGCGAGATGGGCCTGGACGAGCAGAAATGGCCGGCGCGCCAGGTCCAGTGGTTCATCAACGGGCAGAAGGACGAAGGCCTGCGCCCACGCCATATCCAGGCCAGCGGCGACCTGTTCCTGGCCACCATGCGCGACATCTATGTCGCCTACGAGCAGGCCTGCGACCGCGCCGGGGTCATCGACTTCTCCGAGCTGCTGCTGCGCGCCCTCGATCTGTGGCGAGACCACCCGGACCTGCTCAGGCACTACCAGCGCCGCTTCCGCCACCTGCTGGTGGACGAGTTCCAGGACACCAACGCCGTGCAGTACGCCTGGTTGCGCCTGCTGGCCTCCGGTGGCGACAGCCTGATGGCGGTGGGCGACGACGACCAGTCGATCTACGGCTGGCGTGGCGCCAAGATCGAGAACATCCACCAGTACACCGCCGACTTCCCGGACGCCGAGCTGATCCGCCTGGAGCAGAACTACCGCTCCACCGGCGGCATCCTCAAGGCCGCCAACGCCCTGATCGCCAACAACAGCGGGCGCCTGGGCAAGGAACTGTGGACCGACATGGGCGAAGGCGAGCCGCTGACGCTCTACGCCGCCTACAACGAGCATGACGAAGCGCGCTACGTGGTCGAGACCATCGAAAGCCTGATCAAGCAGGGCAACGCGCGTAACGAAGTGGCCATCCTGTATCGCTCCAACGCCCAGTCGCGGGTGCTGGAAGAGGCCCTGCTGCGCGAACGCATCCCGTACCGCATCTATGGCGGCCAGCGCTTCTTCGAGCGCGCCGAGATCAAGAACGCCATGGCCTACCTGCGCCTGCTCGAAGGTCGCGGCAACGACGCGGCGCTAGAGCGGGTGATCAACGTACCGCCACGGGGCATCGGCGAAAAGACCGTTGAGGCCATCCGCGACCACGCCCGCCACAGCCAGTTGTCGATGTGGGAAGCCATGTGCCAGCTGCTCGCCGCCAAGGCCCTCAAGGGCCGCGCCGCCAGCGCCCTGGGCGCGTTCATCGAGCTGCTCGAGAACCTCGCCGCCAAGGTGCTGGACATGCCGCTGCACCTGATGACCCAGACGGTCATCGAGCAGTCCGGGCTGATCGTCTATCACCAGGAAGAAAAAGGCGAGAAAGGCCAGGCCCGGGTGGAAAACCTTGAGGAACTGGTCAGCGCGGCGCGCAACTTCGAGACCAGTGACGAAGACGCCGACCTCTCGCCGCTGTCGGCGTTCCTCGGCCACGCTTCGCTGGAGGCTGGCGACACCCAGGCCGACGAGCACGAGGACAGCATCCAGCTGATGACCCTGCACAGTGCCAAGGGCCTGGAGTTCCCGTACGTGTTCCTGGTAGGCATGGAGGAAGGCCTGTTCCCGCACAAGATGAGCCTGGAAGAGCCCGGTCGTCTTGAAGAGGAGCGCCGCCTGGCCTACGTGGGGATTACCCGGGCCATGCGCCAGCTGGTCATGACCTACGCCGAGACCCGTCGACTATATGGCAGCGAGACCTACAACAAGGTGTCGCGCTTCGTCCGGGAGATCCCCGCCGGACTGGTGCAGGAGGTGCGCCTGTCGAAAACCGTCAGCCGTCCGTTCGGTGGCGCGAAGACGCCGGCCAGCAGCCTGTTCGCCAACGCCAGCATCCCGCAGACCGCCTTCAGCCTCGGCCAGCGGGTGCAGCATGCGGTGTTCGGCGAGGGCGTAATCCTCAACTTCGAGGGCTCCGGGGCCCAGGCACGGGTGCAGGTGAACTTCTCCGAGGGCAGCAAATGGCTGATGCTGGGCTACGCCAAGCTGGAAGCTATCTGACTGGACTGAACGACACGCGCCTGTAGGAGCGGCCTCGTGCCGCGAAAGGGCCGCAAAGCGGCCCCGGCAATTTCAGCGTCACACCGCAACAGGGGCTGCTGCGCAGCCCTTTCCGGCCGGTCCGACGCCTCGGCAAGGCCGCTCCTACAGGTGAACGCGTAGATCCGGGCGATCAGGCAAAAGCTCGAAACATCTTGTCGCTGGCTATGTCTGCCAGTTCATGTGCACCATGACGCGCGTGCAATCCACACAAACGGGAATCCCCATCTTATGCAACGTTTTCTTAGCATCGCTCTGGCGCTCTGCGTCGGCCTGACGCTGAGCCTCGACGCCAACGCCAAGCGCTTCGGTGGTGGCAAGAGCTCGGGCTCCGCGCCTATCCACCAGACCCGCCAGGCCACCCCGACCACGCCTGCCGCCGCCCCGACCGCTCCTGGCCGCGCACCCGCTGCCGCCAGCGGTGCCTCGCGCTGGCTGGGCCCACTCGCCGGCCTCGCCGCCGGTGGCCTGCTGGCCTCCATGTTCATGGGCGACGGCTTCGACGGCATGCAGATCCTCGATTTCCTGATCATGGGCCTGATCGCCTTCCTGGTCTTCCGCTTCATCGCCGCGCGCCGTCGCCAGCAGCAGCCGCAACACGCTGCCGCCGGCCACGCCCCGTACCAGCGCGAAGCACAGCCGCAGGCCGCACCGCAGTCGATCTTCGGCGGCTCCGCCGCACCGGTCGCCTCGCCTGTGATCAACGCCCCGGCCTGGTTCAACGAAGCCAGCTTCCTGTCCGCCGCCCGTTCGCACTTCCAGTCGCTGCAGCAGCACTGGGACGCCAACGAGATGGACAAGATCGCCGAGTTCGTCACCCCGCAGATGCTCGAGTTCCTCAAGCGCGAGCGCGCCGAGCAGGGTGAAGGCTTCCAGTCCACCTACATCGACGACCTCGATGTGCAACTCGACGGCGTCGACGAGCGCGCCGACCAGACCGACGCCACCCTGACCTTCCGTGGCGTGTCGAAGACCTCGCGCTTCGACCAGGGCGAAGCCTTCAGCGAAAGCTGGCACATGGTTCGCGCCCATGGCGAAAACCAGCCTTGGCTGCTGGCCGGTATCCGCCAAAACGGTTAACCGTCGCACGTTGCAGAAAAAACCCCGGGCCTGTCCCGGGGTTTTTGCTTTTGCCAGAGCGGCCTACTAGGGTATAACGCGCAGCGTTGTCATAAGGTCAGAGGATGTGAACCGTGGAAGAAGTGATCGAACAACTCCGTGAAGCCAACGAGCCGGTACCGGTGCCGCTGGAGCTGCCGGACGAGGATCAGCTGGTCGAGATCGAGGAAGAGCTGTTCATCAACATCCCGTTCGTGTTCAAGGAATACCTGCTGACCGTCAGCGACGTGGTGTACGGTAGCCTCGAGCCGGTGACCGTGACCGATCCGCAATCCCACACCTACCTGCCGGAAGTGGCGGCCAACGCCTGGGACGCCGGTGTGCCCCGCGATCTCATTCCCATCTGCCAGGACGGAGACGACTACTACTGCGTCGAAGAGGACGGCACCGTGGTGCTGTGGTCCGGCGAAGAAGAAATCGTCACCGAGGAAAGCTGGGAATCGGTCTGGCACTGGGCACGGGATGTCTGGCTGGAAAGCTGAATGAGAAATACCCGCATAAAGTGATGGCTTATAGCTACCAATCACTCGTAGAATCGCCAGGCTCTCTGCGCCTGGCGACACTGCTACCGCTCCATCCCCTCGGACGACGGTGAAATCTTGCGCAGAAAGCGTTAACCGCCCGCTCAGTGCGAATGATCGCGGCTGTTCTCCAGCGTCTCCAGCAACGCCACCTGCATCCGCGTATGCACCCGGATCAACCAGCGCCACAGCAGCGCCACCACCACCGCCGCCACCACCACGATGACCAGCAGCAGTTCGCTGGTCGGCAGGATGCTTGCCGACAAGGCCGACAGCAGCAGGAAGATCACCAGCAGTGACAGCAGCGGAATCACCTCGGCGATCACCCGCCGTACCCGCTGGGTATGCCGCCCGGCCATCTCGGGCTTGACGCCCATCTCCGCCAGCAGCATCGACAACGCCTTGAGCTTGCGATACGCCGCGATCAGGAACGGCAGCGACAACAGCAATGCCGCGCCCCAGATCATCGCCTTCTGCTGGCCGGCGTCCGCCACCCACTCGCTCAACCAGCTGCCGATGCGCCCGGCGAAGTAGCCGCCACTGAAGAAGATCGCGATCACCAGCGCCAGGTTGACCCCGACTTGCAGCAGAATGCGTCGGATCATCGCCGCCAGCATGGCCCCCTCGCCCTGCGGCTGGATGCTGCGCAACCACTCGCCGTACAACGACAGCACCCGTGCCACGCGGCTCGGCACCACCTTGCCCAGCCTGATCGACAACGGATCGGCGGCACGGATCAGGTACGGTGTCAGCAAGGTGGTGATGGCCGACACCGCCACTGCGACCGGATAGAGAAAGTCACTGGTGACCTGCAGGGTCACCCCCAGGGCGGCGATGATGAAGGAGAACTCGCCGATCTGCGAAAGCCCCATCCCCACGCGCAACGAGGTGCGCCCGTCGTTGCCGGCGATGAACGCGCCCAAGCCGCAGGAGAGCATCTTGCCCAGTACCACCGCCAGGGTGATGACCACGATCGGCCAGGCGTACTCGACCAGGATCGACGGGTCGATCATCAAGCCGATGGCGACGAAGAAGATGGCGCTGAACAGGTCGCGAACCGGCTCGATCAGGCGCTCGATCTTCAGCAGCTGGCGCGACTCGGCCATGATCGCACCGATCAGGAAGGCGCCGAGCACCATGCTGTACTCGAGCTTGACCACCAGCAGGCAGAAGCCGAAACACAGGCCCAGCACGGTGATCAGCAGCATCTCGTTGCTTTCGAATTTCGCCACGTAGGCCAGCAGCCGCGGCACCAGCAGGATGCCGATGACCAGCGCGACGATCATGAACAGCGACAGCTTGCCCACGGTGGAGAACACTTCGCCGGAGCTCACCGAGCCACTGACGGCGATGCCCGACAGCAGTGCGATGATACCGATGCCGAGGATGTCCTCGACGATCAACACGCCGAAGATCAGCTGGGCGAAACGCTCGTTCTTCATCTTCAGGTCGTTGAGCGCCTTGACGATGATGGTGGTCGAGGAGATCGCCAGGATCGCCCCGAGGAACAGCGAATCCATGGTGTTCCAGCCGAACCAGCGACCGATCTCGAAACCGATCCAGATCATCAGCACGATTTCCAGGAAGGCCGCGATGAAGGCCGTGGCGCCGACCTTGAACAGCTTGCGCAGGCTGAACTCCAGGCCCAGGCAGAACATCAGGAAGATCACCCCCAGCTCGGCCAGGGTCTTGATGGTGTCTTCGTCGTGGATCAGGCCGAACGGCGGCGTATGCGGGCCGATGATGAAACCAGCGACGATATAACCCAGCACCACCGGCTGCTTGAGGCGATGAAAGAGGATGGTGACCACCCCGGCAACCAGCATGATCACCGCCAGGTCCTGGATGAAGCTGATGGCATGCATGGCGTGATACTCCTTGTTTTCAGTGCTCGGGGCGAACCGCTCCTCTGCCGGACGATCCTTCGGCGCGGAGCAGGCACATACTCTTGTGATAGACGCAAAAGCCCACGTTGCATGGGCGTCGTCAGGTTAACATCGCGCCTTGCCACAAATTGCCGATGCAATATGCAGAAACAGATCGGCCGATTCGACACCGCCGATGGCAAGATTGGCGTGACGATGGAGCGTCAGCCGACGTCCCGTACCAGGATGGGAAACCTCAACGAGGGGAAACAGAAGTGTCTGCAGATACCCGCCCCGAATCCGTGCAAATTCACCGTGAGCTCTCTATGGAACCTGGAAACGCCCAGCTGACCATGACCGTCCTGATGACACCGGACATGGCCAATTTCTCTGGCAACGTACACGGCGGCACCCTGCTCAAGTACCTCGACGAAGTCGCCTATGCCTGCGCCAGCCGCTATGCCGGCACTTATGTGGTGACCCTGTCGGTGGACCAGGTGATTTTCCGCGAACCGGTGCATGTCGGCGAGCTGGTGACCTTCCTCGCCTCGGTCAACTACACCGGCAACACCTCGATGGAGGTGGGCATCAAGGTGGTCACCGAGAACATCCGCGAGCGCTCGGTACGCCACTCCAACAGCTGCTTCTTCACCATGGTCGCGGTGGACGACGACCGTCGCCCGGTGAAGGTGCCGCCGCGCCAGCCGCAGAGCAGCGAGGAGAAGCGCCGCTTCCTGCAAGGCCAGCAACGCCGCCAGATCCGCCAGGAGCTGGAACAGCGTTACCAGAACCTCAAGGCTGATTCGATCTAGTACATCAGGCGCTGCGCCTCGAAGCGCACCCGTGGATGGGCGATGCGATCCTGGGCCCGCACCAGCTGCAGTTCATAGCTGGTACAGGCCTGGGTTTCCAGCAGCACCTCATGTACCGCGGCGGCGGTGAATTCGAAAGCCTGCAACCAGTCGTCACCCAGCAGCACGCGGGCGAGGAACAGCCCGGAGGTCAGGTCGCCCACGCCCACCGGCTGGCGTGGGAAGGCCAGCAAGGGCCGGCGCAGGTGCCAGCTGGCATCACGGGTCACCAGCAGCATCTCGAAGGTGTCGTCCGCCCGCTGTGGATAATTCAGGTGCTTGACCAGCACCACCTGCGGCCCGCGCTCCAGCAACCCGCGCGCCATGCTCACGCAATCGTCCAGGGACTGCGCGCGACGGCCACAGAAGCTATCCAGCTCGAGCTGGTTCGGGCACAGGATATCGGCCTTGGCGACGGCCTCCTCGAGCAGGAACTCGCTGACCTCTGCCGGTACGATGCAGCCCTTCTCGGCATGCCCCATGACCGGGTCGCACAGGTACAAGGCCTTGGGATTGACCGCCTTGATCCGCTCGACGCCGGCCAGGATCGCCCGCCCCTGCTCGGCACTGCCCAGGTAGCCCGACAACACCGCATCGCAGTGGCCCAGCTCACCGATATTGGAAATGCCTTCCACCAACGCGGGAATTTGCGCTGGGGCAAGCACTTCCCCAGCCCACTGTCCATACTGAGTATGGTTGGAGAACTGTACGGTGTTGAGCGGCCAGACGTTGACCCCAACCCGCTGCATGGGAAACACCGCGGCGCTGTTTCCGGCGTGTCCAAAGACCACGTGGGACTGAATGGCGAGCAGGTGCGGCGTACGTTTCATGCGGGACGATTCCGAAACTGTGTGAATAAGTGTGCGGCCCGCAGTATGAACCCGATTGCCATCTGTACGACAGGCCAGAGACGCAGTTAAGCTGGATCGACCTGTCTGGAGCTTACGCAAATGCTGACCCTGGAAAACCTCTTCGTCCTGATGCTGGTGGCGACCGCAGGCGCCTGGCTGTGGCACAACCACGGGCTGCGCGAAAAGGCCCTGGCACGGGTCAAGCAGCATTGCGCCAAGCTCGACCTGGAACTGCTCGACGACGCCGTGGCGCTCAAACGCATCGCCTTCGTGCGTGACGCCAATGGCAGGAAGCGCCTGGCGCGCATCTACAACTTCGAGTTCACCGTCACCGGTGAACAACGCCACCCCGGCACCGTCACCCAGTTCGGCGCCCACACCATGCAGATTGAACTCGCGCCCTATCCGTTCGAGATCAAGACCCCGCCGCGTACCAACAACGTCATCGAGATGCAGCAGTGGCGCCAGGAACATAACCGCTGGCGCAATTGATCAACGGATCAGCTGGCAGCCGCCGATGGCCGCTTGCAGGGCCTGCAAGGGTTGCGGTCGATCGAAGATCAGCTCGATACGCGAGTCCTTGCGCCATTCGCTGGAACGCCACTCCAGCGTCCCGCCTTCCAGGCCGTTGAACGACTGCCAGCCTTCCGTGCTGTGGATAACACCCTTCGCCCGGCGCCACACCCATTGCTCGAGAACACCGCGCAGCACCGCATTGTCGAGGCATTGGTCGGGATGCCAGCGCCAGCCGACGCTCCAACCTCCCTCCCCCTGCTGAAACTGGCAGATCGGCTGTCGTGGATCGGTCCACAGGGTGGGCAACGGCACTGCACCGTTATCCACAGGCAGGCTGCCAAGGTCGAGAGTGCCTACTGCTACGGGGGTTGAAACAGGCAATACAGCAAGCGGCAGTACCCCGTGATCCGTCCAGCATGACGGTATTGCGGGTAGTGATGCAGTTATCAACAAGCGTTCGGCTTCATCCACAACGCTCGCCTTGTTGAACACCAGCATCCCCGCCTTCGCCAGTGCCTGGTGCTGAGCCTCAGGCAGGACGCCGCCCCGGGACAGGGCTGCGGCATCCAGCACCATCAGCAGTGGCTGGACCGACAGTACGCCAGTCCAGGGTGGGCGTCCCAGTTGCTCCAGCAACTCGAGCGGGTGACCAAGGCCGGACGGTTCGATGAACAGACGGTCCGGGCGCGCCTTGCGCAGCAAACGGCCAAGCCCCACCTGGAACGGCGCGCCATTGACGCAGCACAAGCAGCCTCCCGCCACTTCACCGATGGCGATGCCCACCTCGTCGCGGCTGAGCAAGGCGGCATCGAGGCCGACCTGGCCGAACTCGTTGACCAGCACGGCCCAGCGCTCGCCGGCTGGACGCTGCTCCAGCAGGTGGCGGATCAGGCTGGTCTTGCCGGCGCCGAGGGGGCCGGCGATCACATAGGTGGGAATGTCCTGCAGCATGGCTCGGTATCGGGGGGGATTGATGGCAGTCTATACCGCCGGGCCCCGCGATTCATGCCAACCAGTCCAGGCTCAGCAACAATCGGCGCTCCCCGGCAGGCGTCAGCGGTGATCGGTGCACCAATCCCGCGCCCTCGTTGCCCAGCCACTTCTCGCCCTTGAGCAGGGCCACCTCTCCCGCCGTCAGGCGCCGAACGTTATCCACAGGTGGTAACGACTGCTGCAAGCGCGCGCGATCGATCGCTCCCTCCGCCAGCCATTCGCTGCCCGCGCCGGCATAGGTGCTGAGCAGGCGCACCGGCACATGGTCCACATGCATGCGCGGACACATCGCCCCGTCCAGTACCCGCACGCGTACACCGAGACGACGGGCTCCCAGCAGGCAGGTATAGGCGGCCACCAGCCAGGCCACATCCGCGACGAAACCGTCATAGCCGTGCAGATCAGCGGCCTCCCTGAGCAAACCGGGCAAGGCCGGCGGGTGGCGTTCATCCACCTCGATCACCCGCTCATCGGCCAGGGATTGGCCAAGGCTGAGCACCAGGTTGGCGAAGTCCTCCACCTGGGCCGGCAGGCGGCGCTGCCAGACCGCCAGGTTGACGCCGTCCTGAAGAATGTCGGTCATCACCTGGGGCGATTCACCGAACACCTGGCGGATATCCACAGTCATGCCACCGCGTCCTCGTGCCAGGCACCGAAAGGATCGGGTAGCCGCAGCCAGGCCATCGGTCCAGTTTCCATCTCCTCGTCCGTGAGCAGGCAGGCCTCCAACTCTGTGGATAACCGCTGGAAGTCGATGTTCTGCCCGATGAACACCAGTTCCTGGCGGCAATCGCCGCTTTCCACCGACCACTGCTTGAGGATCGCCGCGGTGTTCTCTTCGTCCTGCGGCCATTGCTCGCGTGGCACGAAGCGCCACCAGCGCCCCGCCAGGCCGTGACGCATCATGCCACCGGCCTGGGACCAGCTCCCGGCCTCCTGATACTTGCTGGCCAGCCAGAAGAAGCCCTTGGAACGCAGCAACCGGCCGTTGCTCCAGGGCGTGTGGATAAAATCGAAGAAGCGCTGCGGGTGAAACGGCCGACGAGCCTGCCAGGTGCTGGCGGCGATGCCGTATTCCTCGGTTTCGGGTACATGCTCGCCCCGCAGTTCGCGCAGCCACCCCGGAGCCTGGGCTGCCTGGTCGAAATCGAACAGGCCGGTATCGAGGATGCGCGACAGCGCCACCTGGCCCATCACCATCGGCACGATCTGCGCCCGGGCATTGAGGCTGCGCAGGATGGCCACCAGCTCCTCGCGGGCAGACTGGCTGATCAGGTCGATCTTGCTCAGCAACAGCACGTCGGCGAATTCGACCTGCTCGATCAACAGGTCACTGATCGAGCGCTCGTCCTGCTCACCCAAGGTCTCGCCACGGCTGGCGAGACTCTCGGCGGCCTGGTAGTCACGCAGGAAGTTCAGCCCGTCGACCACGGTGACCATGGTGTCCAGGCGCGCCATGTCGGAGAGGCTGCGCCCCTGTTCGTCGCGAAAGGTGAAAGTCTCGGCAACCGGCAGCGGCTCGGATATTCCGGTCGACTCGATCAGCAGGTAATCGAAGCGGCCCTCACTCGCCAACCGCGCCACCTCTTCCAGCAGGTCCTCGCGCAAGGTGCAGCAGATGCAGCCGTTGCTCATCTCCACCAGTTTTTCTTCCGCCCGGTTCAGGCTGACGTTGCGCTGGACCTCGCTGGCATCAATGTTGATTTCACTCATGTCGTTGACGATCACGGCGACGCGCAGGTTGTCGCGGTTGCGCAGGACATGGTTGAGCAGCGTGCTCTTGCCGGCGCCGAGGAAGCCGGACAGCACGGTGACAGGGAGACGGTTGGGCATGACTAACCTCATCGGGCAGGCGCATTCGAATCGATGCATTGCATAATGTTATATTATAACAATACAATTTCGCCAAGCCGTGTCGACCGAACGGTTGTCTGGAGAGCGTCATGAAATCATCCGGCCTCGCTGCCTTGCTGCTGCTCGCAACACCCACGCAGCTCTTCGCCATGCCTCACACCGACCTCGCTCTGTGCACCCGCAGCGCGACCTTGCTCGCCTGCCAGGATGGCCAGGGCAACTACTACAGCGTGCGTACCGAAGGCAGCACCTTTTACCTGCGAGGCTACGAAGTAGCAGGCAAGCGCCTGTGGGCTCAGACCAACAGCCGCTACGGCACGCTGACCTTCTTCACCGGGCTGGCCAGCGACGGTGAAGCCTGGGTGGGCTACAGCCGTCGCATCGGCTGGACCACCCTCAACCG
Source organism: Mitsuaria sp. RG (assembly GCF_028369275.1). Taxonomy (NCBI): domain Bacteria; kingdom Pseudomonadati; phylum Pseudomonadota; class Betaproteobacteria; order Burkholderiales; family Sphaerotilaceae; genus Roseateles; species Mitsuaria sp. RG. Next base: position 83,268 of record NZ_JAQMYQ010000018.1, on the reverse strand, counting down.
TGTCTCCAGCTCCAGCGGTCAACGCTTCAACCTGCACTGCAGCCTTGTCGGCGGTTGCCGCTGACTGCCATCACTTCAGGATTCTTCCATGTCTAGCCTTGCCCTTCCCGACATCGCCGCACAGAGCAGCCAGCAGGCACTGCCGCTGGACTGGGTCGGCATGTGCGGTATCGCCCTGCCGCTGCTGGTCGACGGACGCAGCCTCGGCGCCCACGCCGATGCCGGCGTGAGCCTGGATGACGGCTCAGCCCGGGGCATCCACATGTCACGGTTGTACCTGGCGCTGGAAGCGCTGGAACAGCAAGCCTTGAGCCCACGGCTGATTCGCCGGACGCTCGAGCACTTTCTCGCCAGCCACGAGGGCCTTTCGAACACCGCCTACCTGCGTCTGGCGTTCGATCACCTGCTCAAGCGCCCGGCGCTGGTCAGCCCGCTGGCAGGCTGGAAACGCTACCCGGTGAGCATCGAAGCCCAGCTGAAAGATGAAATGTTCCACGTGGAACTATCGGTGCACATTCCCTACTCCTCGACCTGCCCCTGCTCGGCGGCGCTGGCCAGGCAACTGATCCAGGCACAGTTCGACCGGGACTTCGCTGATCAGTCGCTGGAGCGGGAACGTGTTCGCCAATGGCTTGGCAGCAGCGACGGCATCGTTGCAACACCCCACAGCCAGAGGAGCCTGGCCAAGCTGCAGGTCCGCCTGGACGGCGACGCGTTCAGACTGACTGAGTTGATCGAGACAGCGGAGGCAGCCTTGGGCACGGCCGTACAGACGGCAGTGAAGCGCGCCGACGAGCAGGCCTTTGCCCTGGCCAACGGACAGAACCTGATGTTCTGCGAGGATGCCGCCCGCCGCCTGCATGCGGCCTTGCGAACGCTAGCGGGCGTGAGCGGCTTCAGCGTGCGCGTGGAACATGCAGAGAGCCTGCATGCCCACGACGCGGTGGCGGTCAGTCGTTATCGCTGGTGACAGATCAGGTACGCGGCTTGACGGTTCCACAGTCATTCCCAAGCCACACCGCCCGGGTGTCCATGCTGCCCTGCTGCTGGACCCCGGAGGCATTGAAGGTGCCGTTGACCTTGGTCAGGAACTCCCGGTCGCTGAGGAAGGTGGCCTGGCCGTTGCCCTGGGCCTTGGGGCAACTGAACTGGAATTTCCAGACATTGCCATTGCGCTCGGTGATCTTCTGCGTGCACCCCGACTGCGGATCCTGCAGCGGAATGTCATTGGTCTTGACCTGCTCCGCAGTCAGGCACGAACGCACCCCCTTGCCCCCCACCGTGATGCCCTGCTTGGCCAGGGCACCCTCCATCATCGCCCGTTGCTCGGGCGGCAGGTTCTTCAACTGACCGAGCATGAACTCCATGTCCGGCAACGGCTTGCCATCGACCTGCATGTTGCTGGTGGTCAGTTCCCACAGGCCGGGTTGCAGCATCTGCGCATGAACCAGCGGGCTGCCCAGCCCCAGTACCAGGGCGAGCAGTGGCAGACGAATCTTCATGGATGAAAGCTCCTCGAAATACCGGCTCCGGCCGGACTGAGCCGTTAGACGTCAAAATCGCCTGTGGGTTGCAGGCATACCCTCGAACGTGGTCTGTTAGCAGCAGTGCTCTCGGCAAGCAGGATGCGTATGGATTTCCACAGCCCCTACTTCTTCGGTTACTTGCTCGGCCTGATTCATCTGCTCGGCCTCATCGCCGCGCTGCATGCGGTGTTCACCGTGCGCACCGCCCAGGGTGCGATCGCCTGGGCCATGTCACTGCTGTTCATCCCCTACCTCACCCTCATCCCCTACCTGGTGTTCGGCGCCCGTTCCTTCTACGCCTATATCCAGGCGCGGCGCCAGGCCAACCAGGAAATGCACGTGGCCATGGCCAACCTGAACTGGCGGCCCTGGGTGGAGGAAGCGTTGACCGCCCGCGAGTCCGACAGCTACGCCGCCCTGCGCGCCATGCCCAAGCTGGGGCGCATGCCGTGCCTGGCCAACAACGAGGTGAAGCTGCTGATCGATGGCGCCGCCACCTTCGAGGCGATCTTCTCGGCCATCCGCACCGCGCGCGACACCGTGCTGGTGCAGTTCTTCATCATCCATGACGACGCCCTCGGCCGGGAGTTGCAGCAACTGCTGCTGCGCAAGGCCGCCGAGGGGGTGCGGGTGTTCGTGCTGTACGACCGCGTCGGCAGCCATGCCCTGCCAGCCAGCTACAGCCAGGTGCTGCGCGACGGCGGCGTACAGATCGAAGCGTTCGCCACCCGGCGCGGCTGGTTCAACCGCTTCCAGGTCAACTTTCGCAACCATCGCAAGATCGTCGTGGTCGATGGCCTGCTCGGGTTTCTCGGCGGCCATAACGTAGGGGACGAGTACCTCGGGGCGCACCCCAAGCTGTCACCCTGGCGCGACACCCATGTGCAGATCGGCGGTCCGGTGCTGGCCTGCCTGCAGGAGTCCTTCGCCGAGGATTGGTACTGGGCCACGCGCCAGCTGCCGCCGCTGATCCTGCCCGACGTCTACCCGGAGAACGGCGTGCTGTGCCAGGCCTTGGCCAGCGGCCCGGCCGATCCACAGGAAACCTGTGCGCTGTTCTTCCTCGAGGCGATTCACTCGGCCACCCGACGGGTCTGGATCACCAGTCCCTATTTCATCCCCGACGAAGCCATCTTCGCCGCCCTGCGCCTGGCAGTGCTGCGGGGTGTCGACGTACGCATCCTGATTCCCTCGCGCCCCGACCACCGCATCGTCTACGCCGCCTCCAGCCTGTTCGCCTTCGAGGCGGTGCGCGCCGGGGTGCGCATGTTCCGCTACCTGCCGGGCTTCCTGCACCAGAAGGTGGTGCTGGTTGACGATGAGGTCAGCGCCATCGGCAGCGCCAACCTCGACAACCGCTCGTTCCGGCTGAACTTCGAGATCACCCTGCTCACCGTGGACCGCGCTTTCGCCGACCAGGTCGAACGGATGCTGGAGAATGACTTCGCGCAGGCCCGGGAGATCACCGCGGAGGACAGCCGCGACACCCACCGCCTGCAACAGCTGGGGATGCGTATCGCACGGCTGATTTCACCGATCCTGTAGCCCGGCGAGCCTTGTCGGCACGCCGGGCTAGCCGATCAGCGATAGAGGTCCTCACGGGTCCACGGCAGGTCGTGGTGGCCGTCGGCGTAGGGCTTCACCGCGAGAATCTGGTGCAGGTTGATCCAGCCCTTGGTGAAGGCGTAGGCGCAACCGGCCAGGTACAGGCGCCAGATACGCAAGGTCTTCTCCGGCACCAGCGCGGCGGCGCGGTGCAGCTGGTTCTCCAGGTTCTCGCTCCAGTGGTTGAGGGTCTTGGCGTAATGCAGGCGCAGGCTCTCGATATCGACCACCTCCAGGCCCGCCTCGCAGATCCGCGCCGTGATCATCGAGATATGCGGCAGCTCGCCGTGGGGGAACACATAACGGTCGATGAAGTCCCCCGCGCCACGGCCAACCGGACGACCATCGACGTGCTTGGCGGTGATGCCATGGTTCATCACCAGGCCACCTTCACGCACCGCGCCGAACAGCCGCTGGCAATACAGCTCGAGGTTGGCATGCCCGACGTGTTCGAACATGCCGACGCTGACCGCCTTGTCGAAGCGACCATCCTGAGGCAGGTCGCGGTAGTCGAGGATCCGCAGGTCGACCTTGTCGGCCAGGCCCTCCTCCTTGACCCGTTGGCGACCGAGCTTCAGCTGCTCCTTGCTCAGGGTGATGCCAAACACCTTGGCGCCGTACTCGCGGGCGGCGAATCGCGCCAGCCCGCCCCAACCGCAACCGACATCCAGCAGGTAGTCGCCGGCCTGCAGGCGCAGCTTGCGGCACAGGTGGTCGAACTTGTCCTGCTGGGCCTGGGCCAGGGTGTTATCCGGCTCCTTGAAGTAGGCGCAGGAGTAGACCATGTCCGGGTCGAGCCACAGTTGGTAGAAATCGTTGGACAGGTCGTAATGGTAGGAAATGGCTTCGGCATCGGTGCGCTTGTCATGGGACGTGCGCTCCGGCAAGAACTCGTCTTCATCCTTGAGCAAGGCTTCGCTGAGCTCGTCGCAGACCCGAATCACTTCGCCGATATCGCCTTCCAGCTCCAGCTTGCCCTCGACGAAGGCAGAGCCAAGCTCTTCCAGGTTCGGGTGGGTGAGCTGGGCGATCAGCTGGGGCTCCTTGACCAGGATGGTGACCTGCGGGCTCGGCCCCAGATCGAACTGGTTGCCGTCCCACAACTTGACGCGCAAAGGTAAGTGCAGGCTCTGCAATGCGGGTGGAAGTTGCGCAAGCATTCATGACCCTCCCTTTCATTGATACGGGACGTCAGGCCTCAAGGTGTCGGACGTCACCGGATCAGGGTAGTTCATTCGTGCGAAGTTTCCGTTAATCGCGACCATAGTCTAGAACTATCTGGTCCGGGCCGCACAACAGATTGTATACAATTTGCATATCTCAGACTAACCTTGTGCCCCTCTTCGCTTCCTCACACTCTCGGAGTAACGAAACCCATGAAATCCTATGACGTGGTGATCATTGGCGGCGGCCCCGGCGGCTACAACGCAGCGATCCGCGCCGGCCAGCTGGGCCTGAGCGTGGCCTGTGTCGAGGGTCGCCCGACCCTGGGCGGTACCTGCCTGAACGTCGGCTGCATGCCGTCCAAGGCGCTGCTGCATGCATCCGAGCTGTACGAGGCGGCCAGCGGCGAAGAGTTCGCCCACCTGGGGATCGAGGTCAAGCCGACCCTCAACCTGGGCCAGATGATGAAGCAGAAAGACGAAAGCGTGACTGGCCTGACCAAGGGCATCGAGTACCTCTTTCGCAAGAACAAGGTCGACTGGGTCAAGGGCTGGGGCCGCCTGGACGGCGCCGGCAAGGTGGTGGTCAAAGCCGAGGACGGCAGTGAAACCACCCTGCAGGCCAAGGACATCGTCATCGCCAGCGGTTCCGAACCCACGCCGCTGCCTGGCGTGACCATCGACAACCAGCGCATCATCGATTCCACCGGCGCCCTGTCGCTGCCCCAGGTGCCCAAGCACCTGATCGTGATCGGCGCCGGCGTGATCGGCCTGGAGCTGGGTTCGGTGTGGCGCCGCCTGGGTGCCGAAGTGACGGTGATCGAATACCTGGACCGCATCTGCCCGGGCACCGATGAGGAAACCGCCAAGACTCTGCAGAAGGCCCTGGCCAAGCAAGGCATGACCTTCAAGCTCGGCAGCAAGGTGACCCAGGCCACATCCAGCGCCGACGGCGTCAGCCTGACCCTGGAGCCCGCCGCCGGTGGCAACGCCGAAACCCTGCAGGCCGACTACGTGCTGGTGGCCATCGGTCGCCGTCCTTATACCAAGGGCCTTAACCTGGAAAGCGTGGGGCTGGAAACCGACAAGCGCGGCATGCTCGCCAACGACCATCACCGCAGCACGGTCCCGGGTATCTGGGTGATCGGCGACGTCACCTCCGGCCCGATGCTGGCGCACAAGGCCGAGGACGAAGCGGTGGCGTGCATCGAGCGCATCGCCGGCAAGCCCCACGAGGTCAACTACAACCTGATCCCCGGCGTCATCTATACCCGCCCGGAATTGGCCAGTGTCGGCAAGACCGAGGAGCAGCTCAAGGCCGAAGGCCGTGCCTACAAGGTCGGCAAGTTCCCCTTCACCGCCAACAGCCGGGCCAAGATCAACCATGAGACCGAAGGCTTCGCCAAGGTTATCGCCGACGCCGTCACCGACGAGGTGCTGGGCGTGCATCTGGTTGGCCCGAGCGTGAGCGAGATGATCGGCGAGTTCTGCGTGGCCATGGAATTCTCGGCCTCGGCCGAGGACATCGCCCTCACCTGCCACCCACACCCGACCCGCTCCGAGGCGCTGCGCCAGGCGGCGATGAATGTGGATGGGAAAGCGATGCAGATCTGACGCAAAGCCTTGCGTTAAACCGTGTGGGAGCGGCTTTAGCCGCAAAGCAAGCGATTCGGTGGATGGCACCGGCTTCGCCGGTGTTCGCGGCTAAAGCCGCTCCCACAGGTACTACGCCAACCTGTCGGAGCGGCCTTGCCCCACGAGTGCTCGACCTAGCCGTGGGCCAGTTGTTTATCCACACCCTCACGGAAGCGCGACGCCAGGAATGGCGTGATATCCAGCGGTAACGCCTCGTTGTGGACAACCTTGTCCAGCAACACACCGGTAATCGCCGACGTGAGGATTCCTGTACGGAAATGTCCACAGGCATTGAAATAGCCCTGCACATTATCCACAGGCCCGAGAATCGGCAGCTCGTCCGGTGACCCCGGGCGCAGGCCGGCCCAGGTGCGCTTGAGGTTCACCTGCGCCAGCTGCGGCACGCAACGAATCGCACCCTGCACCAGGCCGCTGATTTCCGGGAAAGTATTGCTGACATCGAAGCCCTTCTCTTCCGTGGTACTGCCGATCAGGATCTCGCCATTGTCCTTCTGCGCCATGTAGCAATCGCTGGTGGTGATGCAACCATCGAGCAGCTTGGGCAGGCGTTCGGTCAGCACGATCTGGCCCTTCACCGGCTTGACCGGAATGCTCTCCCCGGTCGCCCATTCGCTCAGCTCGGCGGCCCAGGCGCCAGCGGCATTGATCAAGGTGGCGCAATGGAACTCGCCGGCCTCGGCGGTGCGCACGCCCTTGATCCGCGAGCCTTCATGCAGCACGCCGGTGATGTTCACGTTCGGGTACAAATCGACGCCGTTCTGCCGCGCCGCCTCCATGTAGGCATCGCCCAGGCGGAACGGGCTGACCTGATGGTCGCAGAGAAACTCCAGCGCGCCATTGGCCTTGAGCGTCACCGCCGGCTCCGAGGCCCGCAGCGCGTCGCGGTCGAGCCAGCGTACCTGGTCGGCCAGGTGCGGGATCTGTTTGACGATGTGCTCGGCGTACAGTTGGTCTTCTTCATCCTGGATGATGTACTTGAGCCCGGTGCGTTCGAACTTGAAGTCCATCCCGTGGCGCTCGATCAGCTCCTGGTGCAGCTGTGGATAAAGCGCGTTGGACTGCAGGGCGAAGTCAAAGAAGCACTCCGGCAGGATGTGCGGCGTGCTCGAGTCAACCACCACCGCCGCGCCGTTGGCCTCACGCTTGTTGCGCGAGGACATCATGCGAAAGAAGATCACCCCGCAGCCCAGTCCCACCGACTCGCCGATGGCCCACAGGCCGCCGGCCGAGGCACGGGTGGCGTTGCCCGGGCGCTTGCAGTCGATCAGGGCGATCTTCAGGTTGTGCCGCTTGGACAGCTGGTAGGCACAGGACGCGCCGATCACGCCGCCACCGGCAATGATGATGTCGTAATGCTTGTTCATGCTCAGGCCTCCGTGCCGAGTTGTTCGAATGCGGAAAATGGGATCGGGTCCACCGGGAAGCGCGGGCGCAGCCAGCCCACGTCCGGACGTCCAGTGGCGCTGCGCAAGCGGTCGCTGCAGTAGCCGACGCACATGCGCCCCTGGCAGTCGCCCATGCTTACCCGGGTACGCATCTTCAGGCTGGCCATGTCCTCCACGCCCTGCTCCAGGGCCAGGTCGATCTGATCGCGAGTGACGTTTTCGCAACGGCAGATCACCGTGTCGGCCTGAGGCAGCTGGATCTGCGCCGCGCCGCGCGCGGTGTAGCGTTCCACCCCAGAGCGGAAGCGCTTGATCGCCGCCAGCTTGCCGAGGAAACGCTCACGGCGCTCGATCGCCTGCTCGGCATCGAGCTTGCCCATCTGCTGCAGCATCGACACCGCGGCGATACGCCCAGTGAGCATCGCTGCCTCACCACCACGAATACCGGCCATGTCGCCGGCCAGGTGAATGTTCGGCTGGCTGCTCTGCTGCCACACGTTGCACTCGGCGCGCAGGTAGCCGTCCTCGCTGAAACCATGGGCCAGGCCCAGTTGCTGGCTGAGCTGGGTCCGCGGAATGAAGCCGTAGCCTACCGCCAGGGTGCGCACCTGCTCGCGCTGGATGCGGGTCATGTCCGGCTGCCAGTCCTGGGTGTAAGGGGCGACCTGGACCTCCTGCAACTCGCCGTCACCCGTGGCGCCCACCACGCCCCAGCCATAATGCATGGGGATGCCGTTGAGCTTCATGTAGGCCAGCATGCTCAGGCCATCGAGGAACAGCTGCGGCTTGTTCATCAACGCCAGGCTTTCCTTGGCGATACGGTTGAACGAGCAGGCTTCGTACACGCCGGCTACCTTGGCGCCGGCGGCGTGCAGCTGGCAGGCGACCAGCGGCAGCAACGGCCCGGTACCGGCAATCAGCGTGCTGCCCAGTGGCTTGACCACGCCGCTCTTGATCTGTAGCTGCAAGCCGCCGAGCAGGATCACACCGGGCAAGGTCCAGCCGGGGAACGGCACGTTGCGCTCGTGGCATCCGGCGGCCAGCAGCAGGTGCGAGTAGTCGATCTCGTGCAGTTGCTCGTCAGCGTCGAGGACCATCAGCCGTTGATCGTCCCCGCCCACCACGCGATGGTTCAGGCGCAGGTCGATGCGCTCGGCGCAGGCGGCGAAATCTTCATGCAGCTTGGTCAGGGCCTTGGTGTAGCGCGGCCCCAGGTAGCCCAGGTCGACACCCGCGCGCAGCGGGCCACGATAGACCACGCCACCGGGGCGCGAGGCCTCGTCGAACAGCAGGCAATCCACGCCATGTTCGGCCAGCTCGATGGCGGCGCCCATGCCGGCCGAACCACCACCGACGATCACGGGACGAAGGCTCATGGGTGGGCCTCCTCTTGCACGCGGTTGACCTCGGTCTCGATGCTCATGCCCGGCTTGACGATGGTCTGGCAGGCGCGACGCTTGGGACGACCATCGATCTGCACCAGGCAGCAATGGCAGACGCCCATGCCGCAGTAGGCACCGCTGAGCTGGCCATGATCGTTACGCGCCAGCTGGCGCAGGCCAACGGCGTTGAGCACGCTGAGTACGGTTTCGCCGGCACTGGCGACCGCAGGCAGGCCATTGACCAGCAGGGTCATTTCAGCGCCTTCCAATGGCTGGATATCGTGCTTTCGTTGCAGCGTCTGCATTTCCTGTCGTCCTTGATGACTGATGGGTCGGGCGACGTTAGGGCAAACAACGAGGGAAAACATTGATCCATGCCAGAGGCACGTTTAAGAAATGTCCTACAGCGACAGACGTACAATCGCGTAGGACAAGAGCGCTACAAATCCATTGTCGAACACTCAGAAATAAAAAGCCCCTGGCGGACCAGGGGCAATCGGTAGCCTTGCTTCGACAGCCGTGGGGTTACTCCACCGTCACCGACTTGGCCAGGTTACGCGGCTGGTCGACGTCGGTGCCCTTGAGCACGGCGACGTAGTACGACAGCAGTTGCAGCGGAATGGTGTAGAGGATCGGCGCCAGCGCATCGTTGATGTGCGGCACGTTGATCACATGGGTGCCCTCGCCGTTGCTCATGCCGGCGTGCTCGTCGGCGAACACCACCAGCTCGCCGCCACGGGCGCGCACTTCCTGCAGGTTCGACTTGAGCTTCTCCAGCAGCTCGTTGTTCGGCGCCACGGTCACCACCGGCATGTCGTTGTCCACCAGCGCCAGCGGGCCATGCTTGAGCTCGCCTGCCGGGTAGGCTTCGGCGTGGATGTAGGAGATCTCCTTGAGCTTGAGCGCGCCTTCCATCGCCACCGGATACTGGGCACCGCGGCCGAGGAACAGGGTGTGGTGCTTGTCGGCGAACAGCTCGGCGATCTTCTCGACCACGCCATCCATCGCCAGCGCTTCGCTCAGGCGGGCCGGCAGGCGACGCAGCTCGTCCACCAACTCGGCTTCGACACCAGCTTCGAGGGTGCCGCGCACCTGGCCGAGGGCCAGGGTCAGCAGCATCAGCGACACCAGCTGGGTGGTGAAGGCCTTGGTCGAGGCGACGCCGATCTCCGGCCCGGCCAGGGTCAGCAGGGTCAGGTCGGATTCGCGCACCAGCGAGCTAATGCCCTTGTTACAGATCGCCAGGCTGCCGAGGAAGCCCAGCTCCTTGGCGTTGCGCAGGGCCGCCAGGGTGTCGGCGGTTTCGCCGGACTGCGAGATGGAGACGAACAGGGTGTCCGGCTGCACCACCACCTTGCGGTAGCGGAATTCGCTGGCCACTTCCACCTGGCATGGGATGCCGGCCAGGCTTTCCAGCCAGTAACGGGCGACCATGCCGGCGTGATAGCTGGTGCCGCAGGCGACAATCTGCACGTTGCGCACCTTGGCGAACAGCTCGGCGGCCTGTGGACCGAAGGCCTGGACCATCACGTGGTCCTTGCCCAGGCGCCCTTCCAGGGTACGCTGCACCACGGTGGGCTGCTCGTGGATTTCCTTGAGCATGAAGTGGCGGTAGTTGCCCTTCTCGGCGGCTTCGGCGCCTTCGTGGTACTGCACCGTCTCGCGCTGGACCGGATGACCGGCCTGATCCCAGATCTGCACCTGGTCACGGCGGATCTCGGCGATATCGCCTTCTTCCAGGTACATGAAGCGGTCGGTGACCTGGCGCAGGGCCAGTTGGTCCGAGGCCAGGAAGTTTTCGCCAAGGCCCAGGCCGATCACCAGCGGGCTGCCGCTGCGGGCGGCGACCAGGCGGTCCGGCTGGCTGGCGCTGATCACTGCCAGACCATAGGCGCCGTGCAGGCGCTTGACCGCGGCCTTGAGCGCGTCGGTCAGGTCGGGAATGCCCTTGAGCAGGTGGTGGATCAGGTGGACGATGACTTCGGTGTCGGTCTGCGAGACGAAGACATAGCCCAGGCCCTTGAGCTCTTCACGCAGCTCTTCGTGGTTCTCGATGATGCCGTTGTGCACCACCGCCACGTCGTGCCCGGAGAAGTGCGGGTGGGCATTGGTCTCGGTCGGCGCGCCATGGGTCGCCCAACGGGTATGAGCGATGCCCAGCTGACCGGCCAGCGGATCGGCGCTCACGGCGCCTTCCAGCTCGCTGACCTTGCCGATACGGCGGCGACGCTCGAGCGCGCCTTGCTGGTTCAGGACGGCCAGGCCGGCGCTGTCATAACCACGGTATTCCAGGCGCTTGAGGCCTTCGATGAGGATGGCTGTGATATTGCGCTCGGCAACGGCACCAACGATTCCACACATAAGATGTTGCTCCTAGCTGATAGCGGCGCGGATAAGGGTGATGCCGCGGGCTTGAATCCGGTCGCGCGCCTCGGCGGGCAGGCGATCATCAGTAATCAGGGTGTTGACGCTGCCCCAGGGCAGCTCGAGGTTGGGGATCTTGCGACCGACCTTGTCCGACTCGACCATGACGATCACCTCGCGCGCCACCTCGGCCATGACCCGACTCAGCCCCAGCAGCTCGTTGAAGGTGGTGGTGCCACGCTCCAGGTCGATGCCGTCGGCACCGATGAACAGCTGGTCGAAGTCGTATGAGCGTAGTACCTGCTCGGCCACCTGGCCCTGGAAGGACTCAGAGTGCGGGTCCCAGGTGCCACCGGTCATCAGCAGCACGGGCTCATGCTCCTGCTCGCTGATGGCGCGGGCCACGTGGAGCGAGTTGGTCATCACCACCAGGCCTGGCTGGCGCCCGAGCTGTGGGATCATCGCTGCCGTGGTGCTGCCGCTGTCGATGATGATGCGTGCATGCTCGCGAATGCGATCGACCGCTGCCCGGGCGATGGCCTGCTTGTAGAGGGACACCGGCTGGACCGTATCGCCCAACAGCTCCTGGGGCATGGTCACCGCGCCACCGTAGCGGCGCAACAGCAGACCGTTGGCCTCCAGGGCGTGGAGATCCTTGCGGATGGTCACTTCGGAAGTTTCGAAACGCTTGGCCAGGGCATCGACGCTCACCTCGCCCTGCTCGTTGAGCAAGGCCAGGATGTTGTGGCGGCGCTGAGGGGTATTTCGTTTCGACATGTCGGCTTTAAGTTTCGATTCGAAAGATAAGTATTGCAATCAAAACCTAAGATGGACGATTCGTCAAGTTTATCTCTGCTTCGGCACGGTCCCTGTAGGAGCGGCCTTGTGCCGCGATGGGGCGCGCAGCGGCCCCAATGGAATTCACCTTGGCACCCAATAAAAAGCCGGCTTATTCACATAAGCCGGCTTTCGATCGAAAGCGCTGTGGATAACTCAGCTCTTCTTGATCTTCTCCGGCCGCTTCCAGCCTTCGATGTTGCGCTGGCGCGCACGGGCCACGCCCAACTGCCCGGCTTCAACCGTCTGGGTGATGGTCGAGCCCGCCGCGGTAGTGGCCCCCGCCTGGATTTCCACAGGTGCCACCAGCGAGTTGTTGGAACCGATGAACACATCCTCGCCCATCACCGTACGGAACTTGTTGGCGCCGTCGTAGTTGCAGGTGATGGTGCCAGCACCGATATTGGTACGGGCACCGACCTCGGCATCACCCAGGTAGGTCAGGTGACCGGCCTTGGCGCCCTCGCCCAGGTGCGCGTTCTTCAGCTCGACGAAGTTACCCACATGGGCACGAGCTTCCAGGACGCTACCTGGACGCAGACGGGCGAACGGGCCGGCATCGCTGCCCTCGCCCAGCACCGCGCCTTCAAGGTGGCTGTTGGCCTTGACCACCACGCCCTTGCGCAGGGTGCTGTCCTTGATCACGCAGTTGGGGCCGATCTGCACGTCGTCCTCGATCACCACCTTGCCTTCGAGAATGACGTTGATGTCGATCAGCACGTCGCGGCCGACCGTCACCTCGCCGCGTACATCGAAGCGCGCCGGATCACGCAGCGTGACACCCTGGGCCATCAGGCGGAGGCCTTCACGCAGTTGATAGTGACGCTCGAGCTCCGCCAGCTGGCGGCGGTCGTTGGCGCCCTGCACTTCCATCGGGTCGTGGGGCTGCTCGGTGGCGACCACCAGGCCATCGGCCACGGCCATGGCGATCACGTCGGTGAGGTAGTACTCGCCCTGGGCATTGTTGTTGGACAACCGGCCCATCCAGTCGGCCAGGCGTGCGGCAGGCATGGCGAGGATGCCGGTGTTGCCTTCCTTGATTGCCTTCAGCGCTTCGCTGGCATCCTTGTGCTCGACGATCGCGGTCACGTTGCCCGCCGCGTCACGCACGATGCGGCCGTAGCCGGTCGGGTCCTGCAAGGTCACGGTGAGCAGCCCGAGCTGCTGCTCGCTAACCTTGGCCAGCAGGCGCTGCAGGGTGTCCACCTCGATCAGCGGCACATCGCCGTACAACACCAGCACGGTATCGGCGGTGATGGCCGGCAACGCCTGGGCCACGGCATGGCCGGTGCCCAATTGCTTGTCCTGCATGACGAAGTTCAGATCGTCGGCTGCCAGGCGCTCACGGACCAGCTCGGCGCCATGGCCGATTACCACGTGAATACCTTCGGGCTGCAACTGGCGTGCACTGTGGATAACGTGGCCGAGCATGGAATTGCCGGCGACCGGGTGCAGTACCTTCGGCAGCGCGGAGCGCATGCGGGTGCCTTGGCCTGCGGCGAGAATGACGATATCGAGGGACATTGACTGGCTACCAATCCTGGGCGGTCAGGGACGTGACCGAAGGGGAATTTCAGAAAAAGAAAAAGGGTAGCCGAGGCTACCCTTTAACTCAATCGCAACGGCAGTAAGCGGCCAAGGCCGGATTACTTGCCTTTGCGCAATTGCTGGACAGTACGCAGCTGAGCTGCAGCCTCGGCCAGACGTGCGGCAGCAGCGCCGTAGTCGAAGTCCGAGCCTTTAGTGTTCAGCGCGTTCTCGGCAGCCTTGAGGGCTTCCTGAGCCTGAGCTTCGTCCAGGTCGGCAGCGCGCTGCACGGTGTCGGCAAGAACCTTGACCATGTTCGGCTGCACTTCGAGGAAGCCACCGGAGATGTAGAACACCTCTTGAGTGCCACCCTGCTTGGTCAGCGTGATCGGACCAGGCTTGAGATTGGTGATCAGCGGCGCGTGGCCCGGAGCGATACCAAGATCACCCAGGTTACCGTGCGCGACTACCATCTCGACCAGGCCGGAGAAGATCTCTCCTTCCGCGCTGACGATATCGCAATGGACTGTCATAGCCATCTGCTTGCCTCAACCTGATTAGCGCCCCTTGCGGGGCGCCGGGATTACAGTTTCTTGGCTTTCTCGATCGCTTCGTCGATGCTGCCGACCATGTAGAACGCTTGTTCTGGCAGGTGGTCGTAGTCACCTTTGAGGATGCCGCTGAAGCCAGCGATGGTGTCCTTGAGCGAAACGTACTTGCCTGGCGAGCCGGTGAAGACTTCGGCCACGAAGAACGGCTGCGACAGGAAGCGCTGGATCTTACGAGCGCGGGCAACCAGTTGCTTGTCGGCTTCGGACAGTTCGTCCATACCCAGGATCGCGATGATGTCCTTCAGCTCTTTGTAGCGCTGCAGAACATACTGAACGCCACGAGCGGTCTCGTAGTGCTCGGTGCCGATCACGTTCGGGTCCAGCTGGCGCGAAGTCGAGTCCAGTGGGTCGACCGCTGGGTAGATACCCAGGGAAGCGATGTCACGGGACAGAACGACGGTGGCGTCCAGGTGGGCGAAGGTGGTCGCTGGCGACGGGTCGGTCAGGTCGTCCGCAGGTACGTATACGGCCTGGACGGAGGTGATCGAACCTTCTTTGGTCGAAGTGATACGCTCTTGCAGAACGCCCATCTCTTCGGCCAGGGTCGGCTGGTAACCTACTGCCGAAGGCATACGGCCCAGCAGTGCGGATACTTCGGTACCGGCCAGGGTGTAACGATAGATGTTGTCGACGAACAGCAGAACGTCGTTACCTTCGTCACGGAACTTCTCAGCCATGGTCAGGCCGGTCAGCGCTACGCGCAGACGGTTTCCTGGTGGCTCGTTCATCTGACCGTAGACCAGCGCTACCTTGTCGAGAACGTTGGAGTCCTTCATCTCGTGGTAGAAGTCGTTACCCTCACGAGTACGCTCACCCACACCAGCGAACACGGAGTAACCGCTGTGTTCCATGGCGATGTTACGGATCAGTTCCATCATGTTCACGGTCTTGCCGACGCCGGCACCACCGAACAGACCAACCTTACCACCCTTGGCGAACGGGCAGACCAGGTCGATAACCTTGATGCCGGTTTCCAGCAGGTCGTTGCCGCCCGCCTGGTCGGAGAACGAAGGCGCTGGCTGGTGGATACCGCGACGCTCTTCTTCGCCGATTGGACCGGCTTCGTCGATCGGGTTGCCCAGGACGTCCATGATACGGCCCAGGGTTGCCTTGCCGACAGGTACCGAGATGGCAGCCTTGGTGTCGACGACATCCAGACCGCGCTTCAGACCTTCGGTCGAGCCCATCGCAATGGTACGAACCACGCCGTCGCCCAGCTGCTGCTGAACTTCCAGGGTGGTTTCCGCGCCTTGTACTTTCAGCGCGTTGTAAACACTCGGCACGGCATCACGTGGGAATTCCACGTCGATGACGGCGCCGATGATTTGAACGATACGTCCGCTACTCATAGCTGGATCCTCTGAATTTTTGAACCGTTAAACCGCGGCAGCGCCGCCGACGATTTCCGAGATCTCCTGGGTGATCGCAGCCTGACGCGCCTTGTTGTAGATCAACTGAAGCTCTTTGATCAAATCACCGGCGTTGTCTGTGGCGTTTTTCATGGCGATCATCCGGGCCGCTTGTTCAGCAGCGTTGTTCTCGACCACCGCCTGGTAGACCTGCGACTCCACGTAACGCACCATCAAGCCGTCCAGCAGCTCTTTTGCGTCGGGTTCGTACAGGTAGTCCCAGTGGTGCTTGAGTTCCTGATCCGGGGTTGCCACCAACGGTACCAATTGCTCGACCGTCGGTTTTTGGGTCATGGTGTTGATGAACTTGTTCGAAACCACCGAGAGGCGATCGATGCGGCCGTCCAGGTAGGCGTCCAGCATCACCTTGACGGAGCCGATCAGATCATTGATCGATGGCTCTTCGCCCAGATGGCTGATCGCGGCTACGACGTTACCGCCAAAGATGCGGAAGAAAGTCGCACCCTTGCTGCCGATCACGCACAGGTCGATTTCAACGCCCTGTTCGCGGTTTTCGTTCATGTCCTTGACCAGGGCCTTGAACAGGTTGGTGTTCAAGCCACCGCACAGACCACGGTCACTGCTCACCACGATATAACCAGCGCGCTTTACAGGGCGCTCGATCATGAACGGGTGGCGGTATTCCGGGTTGGCGTTGGCCAGATGACCGATCACCTGGCGGATACGCTCCGCGTAAGGACGGCTAGCAGCCATGCGCATTTGTGCCTTGCGCATCTTGCTGACCGCCACTTTCTCCATGGCGCTGGTAATTTTTTGCGTGCTTTTGATGCTCGCAATCTTACTGCGAATCTCTTTTGCGCCTGCCATGTATCACCTATCAGGTTAGCAAGCGGGGGCCGGAGCCCCCGCTGCGGCTTACCAGGTCTGGGTGGCCTTGAACTTCTCGATACCGGCTTTCATGCCAGCGTCGATTTCGTCGTTGAAGTCACCCTTCACGTTGATCTTCGCCATCAGTTCGGCGTGATCACGGTTGAAGTAGGCGATCAGCGCTTGCTCGAAGCTGCCAACCTTGGAGACTTCTACGTCGGTCAGGAAACCACGCTCAGCGGCGTACAGCGACAGGGCCATGTCGGCGATCGACATTGGCGCGTACTGCTTCTGCTTCATCAGCTCGGTAACGCGCTGACCATGCTCCAGCTGCTTGCGGGTAGCCTCGTCCAGGTCCGAAGCGAACTGGGCGAATGCCGCCAGTTCACGGTACTGGGCCAGGGCGGTACGGATACCACCGGACAGCTTCTTGATGATCTTGGTCTGGGCGGCACCACCAACACGGGATACCGACACACCGGCGTTAACGGCAGGACGGATGCCTGCGTTGAACATGGCCGATTCCAGGAAGATCTGACCGTCGGTGATCGAGATCACGTTGGTCGGAACGAACGCGGAAACGTCGCCAGCCTGGGTTTCGATGATCGGCAGAGCGGTCAGCGAGCCAGTCTTGCCGGTTACGGCACCGTTGGTGAACTTCTCGACATACTCTTCGGAAACGCGCGATGCACGCTCCAGCAGACGGGAGTGGAGATAGAACACGTCGCCTGGGTACGCTTCACGTCCTGGTGGACGGCGCAGCAGCAGGGAGATCTGACGGTAGGCAACGGCCTGCTTGGACAGGTCATCGTAAACGATCAGGGCGTCTTCACCGCGGTCACGGAAGAACTCGCCCATGGTGCAGCCGGCGTACGGGGCCAGGAACTGCAGTGCGGCGGATTCCGAGGCGCTGGCAACGACCACGATGGTGTTGGCCAGGGCGCCAGCTTCTTCCAGCTTGCGAACGATGTTGGCAACGGTGGAACGCTTCTGGCCGACTGCAACATAAACACAGAAAATACCGGAGTCTTTCTGGTTGATGATGGCGTCGATGGCCATGGCGGTCTTGCCGATCTGACGGTCACCGATGATCAGCTCGCGCTGGCCACGGCCGACAGGGATCATGGCGTCGACGGACTTGTAGCCAGTCTGTACAGGCTGGTCTACCGACTTACGCCAGATCACGCCTGGAGCTACTTTCTCGACCGCGTCGGTCTGGGTGTTGCCCAGAGGACCTTTGCCGTCGATCGGGTTACCCAGTGCGTCGACGACGCGACCCAGCAGTTCCTTACCAACCGGAACTTCCAGGATGCGGCCGGTGCACTTGGCGCTCATGCCTTCGGCGAGGGTGTCATAGGCACCCAGGATCACTGCACCTACGGAGTCTTGCTCCAGGTTCAGGGCCATGCCGAATACGCTGCCAGGGAACTCGATCATTTCGCCGTACATGACGTCGGCCAGACCGTGGATCCGCACGATGCCGTCGGAAACCGAAACGACGGTACCTTCGTTACGGGCTTGGGAGCCGACATCGAGGTTGTCGATGCGGCCCTTGATGATTTCACTAATTTCGGAAGGATTGAGTTGCTGCATTGCTCTGCTGCCCCTTCAAACTCAAGATTTCAAGGCTTCGGCCAGTTTCGCGATCTTGCCGCGAACCGAACCGTCGATTACCAGGTCGCCAGCGCGGATGACGACGCCGCCGATCAGGCTGGCATCCTCCGACGCGTGCAGGCGCACTTCCTGGCCTAACCGTGCACTGAGAACCTTGGCGAGTTTGTCTTGCTGTTCTTGGTTCAACGCAAAAGCACTGGTGACTTCCACGTCCACGGACTTCTCTTGCTCGGCCTTGTACAGGTCGAACAGAGTCGAAATCTCCGGCAGAAGCAGGAGACGTTCGTTTTCCGCGGCAACATGAATGAAATTCTGTGCCTTGGCGTCAAACTTGTCACCGCACACTTCAATGAATGCGGCGGCCTTTTCTGCGCTAGTCAGTTGCGGGGCCTTGAGCAGGCGCTGCATGGTGTCGTCTTGCGACACCGCAGCAGCCAGGCCGAGCATGGCTGACCAATTGGCCAGTTGCTGATGGGCCTGGGCATGCTCGAAGGCAGCCTTAGCGTAAGGTCGGGCCAACGTGGTCAGTTCTGCCATGATCGCCCTCGCTTAAATTTCAGCGGCCAGTTTGTTAACCAGCTCCGCATGCGCGTTTTGATCGATTGTGGCGCCAAGGATCTTTTCAGCACCGCCAACGGCCAGGGCACCCACTTGGGCACGCAGGGCGTCTTTGACGCTGTTCAGTTCCTGTTCGATCTCGGCTTGAGCCTGAGCCTTCACACGGTCAGCTTCGACGCGAGCCTGTTCACGGGCTTCCTCGACAAGCTGAGCAGCGCGTTTCTTGCTTTGCTCAATGATTTCGGCTGCCTGTGCCTTCGCTTCACGCAGTTGCTGACCCGCTTTCTCTTGGGCCAGCTCCAGGTCGCGAGCTGCGCGGTTGGCAGCGTCCAAGCCGTCGGCGATCTTCTTCTGACGCTCTTGCAGGGCAGTGATGACCGGAGGCCACACGTACTTCATGCAGAAAGCTACGAAAATGAAGAAAGCAACGGATTGGCCAATCAGGGTTGCATTAATGTTCACGCCAACACCTCGCTCGGTCTTTGTCCATCACACCAATCAACTCGTAATGAACGAGTGATTAGCCGGCGATCTGACCAACGAAGGGGTTCGCGAAGGTGAAGAACAGAGCGATACCAACACCGATCATGGTTACGGCGTCGAGCAGACCGGCAACGATGAACATTTTGACCTGCAGCATCGGAACCATTTCTGGCTGGCGAGCAGCGCCTTCCAGGAACTTGCCGCCCAGCAGGCCGAAACCAATGGCGGTACCCAGAGCACCCAGGCCGATCAGCAGAGCAACAGCGATAGCGGTCAGACCAACTACAGTTTCCATCTTTCCTCCCGACTTTTACGTCGTATTGGTTAGGTTTTTAGTTTGAAGCGGTAAAACAAATCGTTTGGTACAGCATGCCCTTGCGGACTTTTTAAGCCCTCCCCCCAAACGGGCGGGGAAGGCTATCAGACACGCCAGGCGGTCTTAATGGTTATCTTCGTGAGCCATCGACAGGTAAACGATGGTCAGCATCATGAAGATGAAAGCTTGCAGGGTGATGATCAGGATGTGGAACACGGCCCACGCCCACTGCAGCACCACACCCAGGCCGCTGAGCCACAGCAGGCCGGAGCCGAACATCACGGCGATCAGGATGAATACCAGCTCGCCGGCGTACATATTGCCGAACAGACGCAGGGCCAGCGAGATCGGCTTGGCGATCAGGGTGACGAACTCGAGCAGGAAGTTGACCGGAATCAGCAGGATCTGCACGAAGATGTTCTTGCTGCCGAACGGGTGCAGGGTCAGCTCGCCGATGAAGCCGCCCAGGCCCTTGACCTTGATGCTGTAGAAGATGATCAGGGCGAACACGCAGAAGGCCATGGCCAGGGTCGCGTTCGGGTCGGTGGTTGGCACCGCGCGGAAGACCAGATGCGGGTCACCGGAGATCCAGGCCGCCGCTTTCGGAATCCAGTCGACCGGCACCAGGTCGATGGCGTTCATCATGAACACCCAGACGAAAATGGTCAGTGCCAGCGGGGCGATCACCGGGCTACGGCCGTGGAAGGAGTCCTTCACGCTGCCGTTGACGAAGTCGACCAGCACTTCAACGAAGTTCTGCAGACCGCCAGGTTGGCCGGAAGTCGCCTTCTTGGCCGCCATGCGGAAGATGAACAGGAAGATCAGACCCAGCGCGACGGACCAGCCCAGGGTGTCCACGTGGAACGCCCAGAAGCCCATTGCCTTGGCTTCTGCAGCCGAATGGGCGAAGCCCCAGCTGCCGTCTGGTAGTTGACCGTAGGTCAGGTTCTGCAAGTGGTGCTGGATATAACCCGAAGCGGTTTCTTCTGCCATGGTTGCCTCAAACGCCCTAAGGTCTCGAAAGTCTTTTATTCATCAGCAGGGGCGCGAACCAGCTGACCAAAAGGGTCAGCACGAAGACGCCGAATACTGCCAACGGCGCCAATGGCTTCACTCCTGCGAAGGTCAGTGCAAACAGCACTGCCGTCAAAATCATCTTGCCTGCCTCGCCCGCGTAGAACGACTTGACGATGGCCTGCGCCGCCCGGGCTCCGCTGAAGCGAAAAGCCTTCCAGGCGAAATACACATTGGGCAGCCAGGCAATCAACCCTCCGCAGAGGCCTGAATATCCACTGACCGCCCCTTTCCACTGCCACAACACCAGCGTTGCCAGCAGCAGGACGACAAATTGAGCCAGCAGTACCGGAAAAACCGCCCAGCGATGGAAAGGCAGGCGGTTTGGCGTGCGGATTTCCATCACAACTGCTCCTCTAAAGTCGACCGCCTAGTCAGCAATGACTTGGCATAATTTGTGCCGACAAAATGCGCGCAGAGTATAGGGGTGGATTAACCCCTATTCAACTCTTCGGTAGTGATTTCCGACTGCGCGCTACAACAGGAATTGTTTCAGCGGATGTGAGCAAGCACGCCCTGCAACTCGTCAAGGGAGTTATAGCGAATAACCAACTGACCTTTGCCCTTGTTGCCATGGCGAATTTGTACCGCCGAGCCCAGGCGCTCTGCCAGACGCTGTTCGAGACGGGCAATGTCCGGATCAGGTTTGCTCGCCTCGACCGGCTCAGGTTTGCCATTGAGCCACTGGCGCACCAGTGCCTCGGTCTGGCGCACGGTGAGCCCGCGTGCGACAACATGACGCGCCCCTTCTTCCTGGCGATCTTCCTCGAGGCCGAGCAAGGCGCGGGCATGGCCCATCTCCAGGTCGCCGTGGGCGAGCATGGTCTTGATCGCCTCCGGCAGCGAGATCAGGCGCAGCAGGTTGGCCACGGTTACCCGCGACTTGCCGACGGCGTCCGCCACCTGCTGCTGGGTCAGCTCGAACTCCTGCTGCAGGCGCTGCAGGGCGAGCGCCTCTTCCAGCGGGTTGAGGTCCTCGCGCTGGATGTTCTCGATCAGCGCCATGGCGATGGCGGCTTCGTCGGGCACTTCGCGCACCATCGCCGGAACGGTGTCCAGGCCGGCCTGCTGGGTGGCGCGCCAGCGCCGCTCACCGGCGATGATCTCGTAGCGGTTGTCGCCGATCGGGCGCACCACGATCGGTTGCATCACGCCATGGGTGCGGATCGAGTGCGCCAGTTCTTCCAGCGCCTCGGGATCCATGTCGCGGCGCGGCTGGTACTTGCCGCGCTGGATCAGCTCGACCGGCAGGTGTTGCAGTTCCTTCTGGTCGATCTTGACAGCCTGCGCCTCGAGCGCGCTGACGGAAGGACCACTGAGCAGTGCATCCAACCCACGTCCGAGACCGCGTTTCTTGATGGCCATGCGGATTCCTTAAGTTGTCTGTGCAATGCGTGATGGACGGCGCTGACGGCGAACCAGTTCCCCGGCCAGCGCCAGATAAGCGAGCGCGCCGCGGGATTGCTTGTCGTAGGCCAGGGCCGGCATGCCGAAGCTCGGCGCCTCGGCCAGGCGGATGTTGCGCGGGATCACCGTGTCGTACAACTGGTCGCCGAAGTGCTCCTTGAGCTGCGCCGATACATCGTTGTTCAGGCTCAGGCGCGGGTCGTACATGGTCCGCAGCAGGCCTTCGATCTTCAGCTCCGGGTTCAACCGGGCAGCGATGCGCTTGATGTTATCCACAAGGTCGCTGAGACCTTCCAGCGCGTAGTACTCGCACTGCATGGGGATGATCACGCCATCGGAGGCGACCAGGGCGTTGAGCGTCAGCATCGACAGCGACGGTGGGCAGTCGATGAGGATGTAGTCGTAGTTCTCGCGGATCGGCGCCAGCGCGTTGCGCAGGCGGCTCTCCTTCATCTGCATTTCCAGCAGGACCACCTCGGCGGCGGTCAGGTCGCGGTTGGCCGGCAACAGCTGGTAACCGCCGTGCTCGGAGTAGTGCATGGCCTGGGCCAGGTCGCATTCCCCGATCAGCAGGTCGTACACCGAGTGCTCGAGCTCGTGTTTATCCACACCGCTGCCCATGGTGGCGTTGCCCTGTGGATCGAGGTCGATCAGCAGCACGCGACGCTTGGTCGCGGCCAGCGATGCGGCGAGATTGATGCAGGTGGTGGTCTTGCCCACACCACCCTTCTGGTTCGCGATTGCGAATACCTTAGCCATTGTTGCGTGTGTTCCCAGTCATGCCTTGCGGCGCAGTATCAGCAGATGGCGCTGGCCCTGGCAACCTGGAACGGTCAGGGCCTGCTCGCTTTCCACTGTGAAGTCTGCGGGCAATGCTACCAGTTCGTCGGCAGGATGCAGCCCCTTCATTGCAAGCCATTGCGTGCGGGCGTCACCCAGGTGGCGGGTCCAGTTGGTGAAATTCTCCATGCTGCTGAACGCTCGGGAAACGATCCCGCAGAACGGCTGCTCGGGCTGGACCTCTTCCACCCGGCTGTGGATAACCGTGAGGTTGTCCAGTTTCAGTTCCATCTTCACCTGGGTGAGGAAACGGGTCTTCTTGCCGTTGCTGTCCAGCACCGTCACCTGTTTGTGCGGATGCAGGATGGCCAGCGGAATACCCGGCATGCCGCCGCCGCTGCCGACATCCAGCCAGCGCTGGGTGTCATTGTGGATAAACGGCATGACACTCAGGCTGTCGAGCAGGTGGCGCGAGACCATCTCGTCCGGGTCGCGCACCGCGGTCAGGTTGTAGGCCTTGTTCCATTTGATCAACAGGGCCAGGTAGCCCAGCAGCAACTCATGCTGCTGCGCGCTCAGCTCGACACCAAGCTGGCGCGCACCTGTGGACAACTCTTCGGCGTGTTGCGGGGTGACCGGGGAACTCAAGCGCTTTGCTCCAATTCGCGGCCTGCGCCGCGCTTTTTCAAGTGAATCAGCAACAGGGAAATCGCCGCCGGGGTGACACCCGGAATGCGCGAAGCCTGGCCCAGGGTCTCCGGGCGGGTCTGCCCGAGCTTGCCCTGGATCTCCTTGGACAGGCCGGAAATCGTGGTGTAGTCGATATCCACAGGCAGGCGCGTGTCTTCGCTGGCGCGCAGTCGGGCGATCTCGTCCTGTTGGCGGTCGATGTAGCCGGCGTACTTGGTCTTGATCTCGACCTGCTCGGCAACCTGTGGATCGATCACTTCACCGCCGGTCGCCTCGATCAAGCCAGCGTAGTCGACTTCCGGACGGGCGAGCAGGTTGAGCAGGCTGTATTCATGGGCCAGCGGCGTGCCGAACTTATCCACAACAGCTTGGCCCTGCGGCGTCCCCGGACGAACCCAGGTGCTCTTCAGGCGCTGTTCTTCACGCTCGATGCCTTCGCGCTTGGCGCAGAACGCAGCCCAGCGCTGGTCGTCGACCAGACCCAGTTCGCGGCCTTTCTCGGTCAGGCGCAGGTCGGCGTTGTCTTCGCGCAGGATCAACCGGTACTCGGCACGTGACGTGAACATGCGGTACGGCTCCTGGGTCCCCAGGGTGATCAGGTCGTCGACCAGCACGCCGATGTAGGCCTCGTCGCGGCGCGGGCACCAGCTTTCACGGCCCTGGGCACGCAGCGCGGCGTTGGTCCCGGCCAGCAGGCCCTGGGCGCCGGCCTCTTCGTAACCGGTGGTGCCGTTGATCTGGCCGGCGAAGAACAGGCCGCCGATGACCTTGGTCTCGAGGCTGTACTTCAGGTCGCGCGGGTCGAAGTAGTCGTACTCGATGGCATAGCCCGGACGGACGATGTGGGCGTTTTCCATGCCGCGGATCGAGCGGACGATCTCCAGCTGCACGTCGAACGGCAGCGAAGTGGAAATACCGTTGGGGTACAGCTCGTGGGTGGTCAGGCCTTCCGGCTCGATGAACACCTGGTGGCTTTCCTTGTCGGCGAAGCGATGGATCTTGTCCTCGATCGACGGGCAGTAGCGCGGGCCGATGCCTTCGATCACGCCGGAGTACATCGGCGAACGGTCGAGGTTCGAGGCGATGATCTCGTGGGTGCGGGCGTTGGTGTGGGTAATCCAGCAGCTCACCTGGCGCGGATGCATTTCGGCATTGCCCATGAACGACATCACCGGGATCGGCGTGTCGCCCGGTTGTTCTGTCATCACCGAAAAGTCCACGGAACGGCCATCGATGCGCGGCGGCGTGCCGGTCTTCAGCCGGCCGACGCGCAGCGGCAGTTCACGCATGCGCTGGGCCAGGGCGTTGGCGGGTGGATCGCCGGCGCGACCACCGGAGTAGTTCTGCAGACCAATGTGGATAAGTCCGCCGAGGAAGGTGCCGCTGGTCAGGACCACAGAGTCGGCGAAGAAGCGCAGGCCCATTTGCGTGACCACGCCCTTGACCTGGTCCTGCTCGACGATCAGGTCATCGCAGGACTGCTGGAATATCCACAGGTTCGGCTGGTTTTCCAGGATTTCGCGCACCACCGCCTTGTAGATGGCGCGGTCGGCCTGCGCACGGGTGGCGCGTACGGCCGGGCCCTTGCGGTTGTTCAGGATGCGGAACTGGATGCCGCTCTTGTCGGTGGCCAGCGCCATGGCGCCGCCGAGCGCATCGATTTCCTTGACCAGGTGGCTCTTGCCGATGCCGCCGATGGCCGGGTTGCAACTCATGTGACCGAGGGTTTCCACGTTGTGGGTCAGCAGCAGGGTTTTCACACCCATGCGTGCGGACGCAAGCGCAGCCTCGGTACCGGCATGGCCGCCGCCGATGACGATCACTTCAAAACGGGAAGGGAAATCCACCACGCACCTCGTGCCTGTTTTTGCGAATAGAGAAGGTAAGCGGACAAGTATAGGGACTTACCGCCCTTCAAAGAAACCTTCTGAGCAAAAAATGAGCAGGCTGTGGATGAGTGGCAGGCAAAAGAAAACAAAGAGGAAAAATTTAAAAAAGCTTTGTTTTTATGTTTATGTTTAGGGCCCATCCTGTCTGTGCATAAGTCTTCCAAGGCCACAGAATACGGCATGTACAGAGAATCAAAACCCTGTGTCGAAACAGGCCTGTGGGCTCTGGATAGCGCTGTTTAACCTGTGGATGAATGTGCCTGTTACCCACAGGGCGGTTTGTCCTCAGAAAAAAAGCCCGGTTATCAACGGAGCTGAGGCCGAGTTTTCCACAGAGCTCCCGAGTCAGGACTTTAATCTGTGGATGACGTCGTGGGAGCGAGCTTGCCTCGCGAAGCAGGCTTACAGATTTGGCAACGGCTGCACCGGTGTTCGTGGGTCAGGCCCGCTCCCACAAACCTGAATCACAGGCAAAAAAAAGCCGCTCCAGACAGGAGCGGCCTTGTTATCGAAGGGCTGTGGACTATTTGCCGATGCAGAAGCTCGAGAAAATCCTGCCAAGCAGGTCGTCCGAACTGAACGCCCCGGTGATTTCACCCAGCGCCTGCTGTGCCTGGCGCAGATCCTCCGCCAACAGCTCTCCGGCGCCAGCCAGGGTCAGCTGCGCACGACCATGCTCCAGGTGCTCACTGGCCTGGCGCAGCGCTTCCAGGTGCCGGCGACGGGCGCTGAAGCTGCTCTCCGCGGTCTGTTCATACCCCATGCAGGCCTTGAGGTGGTCACGTAGCAGGTCCAGCCCCATGTCGTCTTCGCGGGCACTCAGGGTAATGGTTACATGCCCATCGTCACTCTGCTCCATGCCGACACGTTCACCACTCAAGTCGGCCTTGTTACGGATGAGCGTGACCTTTGCCACATCTGGTCGTTGATCCAGGAATTCCGGCCACAGCGCAAAGGGATCACTGGCTTCCGGTGCGGTCGAGTCGACGACCAGCAGCACCCGATCAGCCTCGCCGATGGCCTTGAGCGCCCTTTCCACCCCGATCTTTTCCACATGGTCATCGGTATCGCGCAGACCGGCGGTGTCGACCACATGCAACGGCATGCCATCGATGTGGATATGTTCGCGCAGGATGTCCCGGGTGGTGCCGGCGATATCGGTGACGATCGCCGCCTCGCGTCCGGCGAGCTGGTTGAGCAGGCTCGATTTGCCGGCGTTCGGCCGACCGGCGATGACCACCGTCATGCCGTCACGCAACAGGGCACCCTGCCCGGCCTCACGCTGCACTGTGGACAACTCGCTGCGCACGTCATCGAGCATGCGCAACACATGGCCGTCAGCGAGGAAGTCGATTTCTTCCTCAGGGAAGTCAATTGCGGCCTCGACGTAGATGCGCAAGGCAATCAGCGCTTCGGTCAGCCCATGCACGCGCTTGGAGAACGCTCCTTGCAACGAACGCAGGGCATTACGGGCAGCTTGCGTGGAGCTGGCTTCGATCAGGTCAGCGATGGCTTCGGCCTGGGCCAGGTCGAGCTTGTCGTTGAGGAACGCACGCTCGCTGAACTCGCCCGGGCGTGCCAACCGGCAGCCCAGTTGCAGGCAACGCTGCAGCAGCATGTCCATGACCACCGGCCCCCCGTGGCCCTGCAGCTCCAGCACGTCTTCGCCAGTGAACGAGTTCGGCCCGGGGAAGAACAGCGCGATGCCTTCGTCCAGGACCAGGCCATCGGCATCGCGGAACGGGCCGTAGTGGGCATGGCGCGGGGTCAGCGCGCGGCCGGTGACGGCCTGCCCGGCCTGGCTGGCCAGCGGCCCGGACAAGCGGACGATGCCGACCCCACCGCGGCCCTGGGCGGTAGCGATGGCGGCAATGGTTTCACGCACAGTGTTCATGCTCGAAAGCCTCTACAACGAATTCGTCAGATAGCAAAAACGCCCCACTAGGGGGCGTTTTTATTCACAGGCAAACAGGCTTGCCCGTCAAGCGGCAGCTTTCTTGGTCGCTGCCTCGATGCTGCGGGTGATGTACCACTGCTGTGCGATCGACAGGCAGTTGTTCACAACCCAGTACAGCACCAGACCGGCCGGGAACCACAGGAAGAAGAAGGTGAAGATGATCGGCATCATTTTCATCACCTTGGCCTGCATCGGATCCGGCGGGGTCGGGTTCAGACGCTGCTGGATGAACATGGTGGCGCCCATGATGATCGGCAGGATGAAGAACGGATCCTTGATCGACAGGTCGGTGATCCACAGCATCCACGGTGCCTGGCGCATCTCTACGCTTTCCAGCAGTACCCAGTACAGGGCCAGGAACACCGGCATCTGTACCAGGATCGGCAGGCAGCCGCCCAGCGGGTTGATCTTCTCTTTCTTGTACAGCTCCATCATCGCCTGGGACATCTTCTGGCGATCGTCACCGAAGCGTTCCTTGAGCTGGGCCAGTTTCGGCGCCACGGCACGCATGCGCGCCATCGAGCGGTAGCTGGCGGCCGACAGCGGGAAGAACAGGCCTTTGATCAGCATGGTCAGGACAATGATCGACCAGCCCCAGTTGCCGAGCAGGCTGTGGATATGTTGCAGCAGCCAGAAGATCGGCTGGGCGATGAACCACAGGAAGCCGTAGTCGACGGTCAGTTCCAGGCCTGGGGACAGTTCCTTGAGCTTGGACTGGATCTTGGGACCGGCATACAGCATCGCGCTGGTTTCGACCTTGCCGCCGGCAGGGACGTCAAGCGCAGGGCCGGTGAAGCCGATGATGTAGTTGCCCTGGCTGTCCTTGCGGGTCTGGACGGCGTTGTTGTCCGACTTGCTCGGGATCCAGGCGGTCACGAAGTAGTGCTGCAGCCAGGCGACCCAGCCGCCGGTCACATTTTCTTTCAAATTGCCCTTGTCGATGTCTTTCATCGACACTTTCTTGTACGGCTCGGAAGCTGTCCACAGGGCGGCGCCCAGGTAGGTGGCCGTACCGGTGGCAGTGCTCGACGACGGATCGGAGCTGGCGTCGCGCTTGAGCTGGGCAAACATGTTGCCGCTCCAGGCCTGGCCGCTCTGGTTGTCGATCAGGTAGCTGACGGTCAGGTCGTACTCACCGCGCTTGAAGCTGAAGCGCTTGATGTAGTTGACGCCGTTCTCGCTGAACTTCAGGTCGACGGACAGTTGGTCCTGACCGTCGGCAAGCTGGAAGCTCTTCTGTTCGGCGGCGTACAGCGGGCGACCCGTGGAGCGGGCGTCCGGGCCGTTGGTGCCGGTCAGGCCGCTCTGGGCCAGGTACACGCGCTCGCTGCCGTTGTCGAACAGCTGGAACGGAATGTCCGGATGGTCCTGGCGACGTGGGTACTTCGGCAGGTTCAGCTGGACGATGTCACCACCGACCGGGTCGATAGCCAGGTCCAGGACATCGGTCTTGATCCGGATCAGGTCCTTGCTGACCGCGACCGGCGCCAGTTCAGCAGGGCTGGATTCAGCATTGGCGCTCGGCACATCGGCGCTTGCACCGGAGTTGCCGGCCGGCACGGTGTCCGGCAGGGCCGGGGCAGCATTGCTGGCAGCAGCATTCTGAGTCGGCAGGGCAGCCTGGCCATAGTCCTGGTTCCACTTGAGGACCATGACATAGGACACGATTGCCAGGGCGACGATCAGGATCGTGCGTTTAATATCCATGATTACTCGGCTATCGAAGAAGTTCGGGAGGAAGGAGCAGGTGGAACGGGATCGAAACCGCCGTCGTTCCACGGATGACAACGCCCCAGGCGACGAACGGCCAGCCACCCACCACGCAAGAGGCCATGGTTTTCGATGGCTTCATAGGCGTAACAGGAACAGCTGGGATAGAAACGACAGTGACTGGCCATCAGTGGACTGATGGCATAACGGTAGAACTGGATCGGAACGAGGGCCAGTTTACGCATCGTGACTGTCTACCCCTGCGGAATCGGCGACCGCTGGAGAGGGCCGACTGCGGACCAGTCGCTTCCAGAGCTTGCCAAAGTGTTGGTGCAATTCTGGGTTTTCCACTTCGCCCAACCCCTTGCGTGCAACGATCACGATATCCAGCCCTGCCAGCATTTGCTGGTTCAGGCGGAACGAATCGCGCATCAGGCGTTTCAGGCGATTGCGTTGAACGGCGAGCTTGACGCTCTTCTTGCCGATTACCAGGCCGAGGCGTGGATGATCGAGGCCGTTCTCGCGGGCAAGGATAAGCAGGTTTTTCCCTGGAACCTTGCCGGTTGGGGAGTCGAAGACCGCTTTGAAGTGCCGGGGTGTAAGCAGTCGCTTGTCCCGACTGAAGTCCTGACTCACCACCTGTACCGAAAAATCAAATGGCCAGACGCTTACGGCCTTTGGCACGGCGACGCGACAGAACGGCACGGCCGTTCTTGGTAGCCATACGGGCACGGAAACCGTGGGTGCGGGCGCGCTTGATGGTGCTTGGTTGGAAAGTACGTTTCATGGCGTGTTACCTGGGTTGGTCGACAACGGGCCGGAAGGGCCCCCTTTTTAAGAGATCGGCGATTCTAGAGAAAGCAAGGCGATAGGTCAATTTCCAACCAGCCTTTCCTTATGGAAGGTCGAGGCAGGTCGATGGGTGCTACCTCGACCTGGCTGACCTGAAAGCGGGCAAATCAAAAAAACAGAAGAGGCATATAAAAAGCTTTTCTGAAGAACTTATAGATCTTAGGTGGATAACCTTCTGTGGATAACCTATTTGAGCCCTTTAACTGCGGGCTGTACAGAAAACCATAACCTTGTCGGTAAGGGGTGTTCTGTCTGTGCCTGGGGTGAGGAAAACCTGTGGGGGAAAAGGGTGTTTATCCACAGCCGATTTATCCACAGATCAGAACCCAGGGTTGTGCATAGCCCCCAGGCGCTGTTATCCACAGGGCTTATCAACAGTGCATGAGTGGTGTTCGAGTCGTTTTTTGGCGGATTTACCCTGATAGTGGGTGGCGTCACGTGTGGATAACTGACCGCCCGCCCGGTACAATGGCGGTTTGTTTTTGCCTCATCCGGCTTTCAACTCAGGGGATATCCGTGTCAGTGGAACTTTGGCAGCAGTGCGTGGAGCTTCTGCGCGATGAGCTGCCTGCCCAGCAATTCAACACCTGGATCCGCCCGCTACAGGTCGAAGCCGAAGGCGACGAGTTGCGCGTCTATGCGCCCAACCGCTTCGTGCTCGACTGGGTCAATGAAAAGTACCTAGGCCGCCTGCTCGAACTGCTGGGTGAACAGGGCAGCGGTATCGCTCCCGCCCTTTCCTTATTAATAGGCAGCCGTCGCAGCTCCGCAGCCCGTGCCGCTCCCAACGCCCCTGTCAGTGCCGCCGTCGCGGCAACCCTTGCGCAACAGGCGCAGGTGCAGCAGGCAGCGCCGGTGCTCGAGCCTGTCAGTGCACCTGTGGTGGAGCCGACGCAGGTTGCCGAAGTCGAAGAACCTTCTTCGCGCGACAGCTTCGACAGCATGGCCGAGATCGCGACCGCTCCGGTTACCAGTGGGCGTACCGAGCAGCGTACGGTGCAGGTCGAGGGTGCCCTGAAGCACACCAGCTACCTGAACCGCACGTTCACTTTCGAAACCTTCGTCGAAGGCAAGTCGAACCAGCTGGCCCGGGCCGCAGCCTGGCAGGTTGCCGACAACCCCAAGCACGGCTACAACCCACTGTTCCTTTATGGTGGCGTCGGCCTGGGTAAGACGCACTTGATGCACGCTGTGGGTAACCACCTGCTGAAGAAGAACCCGAACGCCAAGGTGGTCTACCTGCATTCGGAGCGTTTCGTCGCCGACATGGTCAAGGCGCTGCAGCTGAACGCGATCAACGAATTCAAACGCTTCTACCGTTCGGTCGATGCGTTGCTCATCGATGACATCCAGTTCTTCGCCCGCAAGGAGCGTTCCCAGGAAGAGTTTTTCCACACCTTCAACGCCCTGCTCGAGGGCGGCCAGCAGGTGATCCTCACCAGCGACCGCTACCCGAAGGAGATCGAAGGCCTGGAAGAGCGCCTGAAGTCCCGCTTCGGCTGGGGCCTGACGGTGGCCGTCGAGCCGCCGGAGCTGGAAACCCGCGTGGCGATCCTGATGAAGAAGGCCGACCAGGCCAAGGTCGAGCTGCCGCACGATGCCGCGTTCTTTATCGCCCAGCGTATCCGCTCCAACGTGCGTGAGCTCGAAGGCGCCCTGAAGCGGGTGATTGCCCATTCGCACTTCATGGGCCGCGACATCACCATCGAGCTGATCCGTGAATCGCTCAAGGATCTTTTGGCGCTGCAGGACAAGCTGGTCAGTGTGGATAACATCCAGCGCACCGTGGCCGAGTACTACAAGATCAAGATCTCCGATCTGCTGTCCAAGCGGCGGTCGCGCTCTGTTGCGCGACCACGTCAGGTGGCCATGGCGTTGTCGAAAGAGCTGACCAACCACAGTCTGCCGGAGATCGGTGACATGTTCGGCGGCCGCGACCACACCACCGTTCTGCACGCCTGCCGCAAGATCAACGAATTGAAGGAATCCGACGCGGACATCCGCGAGGACTACAAGAACCTGCTGCGCACGCTGACGACCTGATGGCCGTCTGCGCAGCTAATTGAAGGCAAGGGACTAGACCATGCATTTCACCATTCAACGCGAAGCCCTGTTGAAACCCCTGCAACTGGTCGCAGGTGTCGTCGAGCGCCGCCAGACCTTGCCGGTCCTGTCCAACGTCCTGCTGGTCGTGCAAGGCCAGCAGCTGTCGTTGACCGGTACCGACCTGGAAGTCGAACTGGTTGGCCGCGTCCAGCTGGAAGAGCCTGCGGAGCCGGGCGAGATCACTGTTCCGGCGCGCAAGCTGATGGACATCTGCAAGAGCCTGCCCAGCGATGTGCTGATCGACATCAAGGTCGACGAGCAGAAGCTGCTGGTCAAGGCTGGCCGCAGCCGTTTCACCCTGTCCACCCTGCCGGCCAATGACTTCCCGACCGTGGAGGAAGGCCCAGGCTCGCTGACCTGCAACCTGGAACAGAGCAAGCTGCGCCGCCTGATCGAGCGCACCAGCTTCGCCATGGCCCAGCAGGATGTACGCTATTACCTCAACGGCATGTTGCTGGAAGTGTCCACCGATACCCTGCGCGCCGTCGCCACCGATGGCCACCGTCTGGCGCTGTGCGCCATGCAGGCGGCGATCGGCCAGGCTGAACGCCATCAGGTCATCGTGCCACGCAAGGGTATCCTCGAGCTGGCGCGCCTGCTCACCGATCCGGAAGGCATGGTCAGCATCGTCCTGGGCCAGCATCACATCCGTGCCACCACTGGTGAGTTCACCTTCACCTCCAAGTTGGTTGACGGCAAGTTCCCGGACTATGAGCGCGTCCTGCCCAAGGGCGGCGACAAGCTGGTGATCGGTGACCGCCAGGCGCTGC
Organism: Mitsuaria sp. RG; assembly: GCF_028369275.1. NCBI lineage: Bacteria > Pseudomonadati > Pseudomonadota > Betaproteobacteria > Burkholderiales > Sphaerotilaceae > Roseateles > Mitsuaria sp. RG. The sequence goes on along the minus strand of NZ_JAQMYQ010000018.1, from coordinate 50,769 downwards.
GCGAGGCGTTCAGCCGTACCGCGATCCTGTCCAACGAGAAGTACCGCGGCATCCGTCTGCAACTGGCCGCCGGCCAGCTGAAGATCCAGGCCAACAACCCGGAGCAGGAAGAAGCGGAAGAAGAGATCAGCGTCGACTATAACGGCAGCTCGTTGGAGATCGGTTTCAACGTCAGCTACCTGCTGGACGTGCTGGGTGTCATGACCACTGAACAGGTTCGCCTGATTCTGTCCGACTCCAACAGCAGCGCCTTGCTGCAGGAAGCCGGCAATGACGACTCGTCCTACGTTGTCATGCCGATGCGTCTGTAAGCCATAGCAGGCGACATGTCCCTTCGACGTCTCTCGGTCACCGCGGTGCGCAACCTGCACCCGGTGACCCTCTCACCCTCCCCCCGCATCAACATCCTTTACGGCGCCAACGGCAGTGGCAAGACCAGCGTGCTCGAAGCCGTGCACCTGCTGGGGCTCGCCCGCTCGTTCCGCAGCACCCGGTTGAACCCGGTGATTCAGTACGAGCAGCCGACCTGTACCGTATTCGGTCAGGTCGAACTGGCCGAAGGTGGTACCAGCAACCTGGGTGTTTCACGGGAGCGGCAGGGTGATTTCACCATCCGTATCGACGGCCAGAATGCGCGCAGTGCCGCGCAACTGGCCGAGATGTTGCCCCTGCAACTGATCAACCCGGACAGTTTCCGCCTGCTTGAAGGTGCGCCCAAGGTGCGCCGGCAGTTTCTCGACTGGGGCGTGTTCCACGTGGAACCTCGCTTCATGGCGACCTGGCAGCGCCTGCAGAAGGCCTTGCGGCAGCGGAACTCATGGCTGCGGCATGGTACACTTGATGCCGTTTCGCAAGCCGCCTGGGATCGGGAGTTATGTCTCGCCAGTGCGGAAATAGATGAATACCGTCGCAACTACATCAAGGCCTTGAAGCCTGTCTTCGAGCGTACCCTGAGCGAGCTGGTCGAACTGGACGGGCTGACCCTGAGCTACTACCGAGGCTGGGACAAGGACCGGGAACTCAACGAAGTCCTCGCAACCTCTCTCCTTCGCGATCAGCAGATGGGCCATACCCAGGCCGGGCCACAGCGTGCTGATCTGCGCCTGCGATTGGGCGCGAACAACGCGGCCGACATCCTCTCGCGCGGGCAGCAGAAGCTGGTGGTCTGTGCCCTGCGCATTGCCCAGGGACATCTGGTCAGCCAGGTTCGTCGCGGTCAGTGTATTTATCTGGTGGATGACCTGCCGTCCGAGTTGGACGAGCAGCACCGCCGCGCCCTGTGCCGCTTGCTTGAAGAATTGAACTGCCAGGTGTTCATCACCTGTGTAGACCACGAATTTCTGAGGGAAGGCTGGCAGACGGAAACGCCAGTCGCCTTGTTCCACGTGGAACAAGGCCGTATCACCCAGACCCACGACCATCGGGAGTGAAGGCATGAGCGAAAATCAAACGTACGACTCCTCCAGCATCAAGGTGCTGAAAGGGCTGGATGCCGTACGCAAGCGTCCCGGCATGTACATTGGCGACACCGATGACGGCAGCGGCCTGCACCACATGGTGTTCGAGGTGGTCGACAACTCGATCGACGAAGCCCTGGCCGGTCACTGCGATGACATCACCGTCATCATTCACCCGGACGAATCCATCAGCGTCCGTGACAACGGCCGTGGCATTCCAGTCGACGTGCATAAAGAAGAAGGCGTTTCCGCAGCCGAGGTCATCATGACCGTCCTGCACGCCGGCGGTAAGTTCGACGACAACTCCTACAAGGTATCCGGCGGTCTGCACGGCGTAGGTGTTTCGGTGGTGAACGCCCTGTCCGAGCAACTGGTGCTCACCGTTCGTCGTAGCGGCAAGATCTGGGAACAGACCTACGTCCATGGTGTGCCACAGGCACCCATGGCGGTCGTCGGTGAAAGCGAAACCACCGGTACCCACATCCACTTCAAGCCCTCGGCTGAAACCTTCAAGAACATCCACTTCAGCTGGGACATTCTCGCCAAGCGTATCCGCGAGCTGTCGTTCCTGAACTCGGGTGTTGGCATCCTGCTGAAGGACGAGCGCAGCGGCAAGGAAGAGTTCTTCAAGTACGAAGGCGGCCTGCGCGCATTCGTTGAATACCTGAACACCAACAAGACCCCGGTCAATTCCCAGGTCTTCCACTTCAACGTCCAGCGTGACGATGGCGTGGGTGTCGAAGTCGCCCTGCAGTGGAACGACAGCTTCAACGAAAACCTGCTGTGCTTCACCAACAACATTCCCCAGCGCGATGGTGGTACCCACCTGGTCGGTTTCCGTTCCTCGCTGACCCGTAGCCTGAACAGCTACATCGAGCAGGAAGGTCTGGCGAAGAAGAACAAGGTCGCCACCACCGGTGACGACGCCCGTGAAGGTCTGACCGCGATCATCTCGGTCAAGGTGCCGGATCCGAAGTTCAGCTCGCAGACCAAGGACAAGCTGGTTTCCTCGGAGGTGAAGACCGCCGTGGAACAGGAGATGAACAAGTACTTCGCCGACTTCCTGTTGGAGAACCCCAACGAAGCCAAGGCGGTGGTCGGCAAGATGATCGACGCTGCCCGTGCCCGTGAAGCGGCGCGTAAGGCCCGTGAGATGACTCGCCGCAAAGGCGCGCTGGACATCGCTGGCCTGCCGGGCAAACTGGCCGACTGCCAGGAGAAGGACCCTGCCCTTTCCGAACTGTACCTGGTGGAGGGTGACTCCGCAGGTGGTTCGGCCAAGCAAGGCCGTAACCGTCGCACCCAGGCGATCCTGCCGCTCAAGGGCAAGATCCTCAACGTCGAGAAAGCGCGCTTCGACAAGATGATCTCTTCCCAGGAGGTCGGCACGCTGATCACCGCACTGGGTTGTGGCATCGGCCGCGAAGAGTACAACATCGACAAGCTGCGTTATCACAACATCATCATCATGACCGATGCTGACGTCGACGGTTCGCACATCCGTACCCTGCTGCTGACCTTCTTCTTCCGTCAATTGCCGGAGCTGGTCGAGCGTGGCTACATCTATATCGCCCAGCCACCGCTGTACAAGGTGAAGAAAGGCAAGCAGGAGCAGTACATCAAGGACGACGAGGCCATGGAAGAATACATGACCCAGTCGGCCCTTGAGGATGCCAGCCTGCACCTGGACGAAGCTGCGCCAGCCGTCTCCGGTGTTCAGCTGCAAGCCCTGGTAAATGAATTCCGCGGTGTGATGAAGACGTTGAAGCGTCTGTCGCGTCTGTACCCGGAAGAGCTGACCGAGCACTTCATCTACCTGAATAAGGTTTCTCTCGAGCAACTGGCCAACAAGGCGCAGATGGACGATTGGCTGAAGGCGTTCCAGCAGCGCCTGGATAACAGCCAGCGCTCCGGTCTGGTTTATAAAGCCGACTTGCATGAGGACAAGGAGCGCAACCTCTGGCTGCCTGTCGTTGAAACGACATCCCATGGTTTGGCCAGCTATGTCACCTTCAACCGTGACTTCTTCGGCAGCAATGACTACAAGACTGTCGTTGCCCTGGGTGAAAAGCTGGGTACCTTGCTGGGCGACGGCGCCTATGTTCAGCGTGGCGAACGTCGCAAGGCAGTTACCGAGTTCAAGGAAGCCCTCGACTGGCTGATGAACGAAAGCACCAAGCGCCATACCATCCAGCGATACAAAGGGCTGGGTGAGATGAACCCGGACCAGCTGTGGGAAACCACCATGGATCCGACCGTGCGCCGCATGCTCAAGGTGACCATCGAGGACGCCATCGCCGCCGATCAGCTGTTCAACACCCTGATGGGTGATGCGGTCGAACCGCGTCGCGACTTCATTGAAAGCAACGCGCTGTCGGTGTCCAACCTGGACTTCTGATCTTTCGGTCGGACACGCAAAAGAAAAAAGCCAATACGCGAGTATTGGCTTTTTTTTGAATCAGCAGGTATGACTGATATTCAGGCAACTTTCGCCTGAACGGTGAACAGGCTCGCTCCCAGCGCCACGAACGAGGCGCCGAACAGCCGGTTCATCAACCTCGCACGGTTCGGCGAGGCGAGCTTGCGACGCAGCACCTGGGCCAGGGTCACATAGAAGGCGTGGGAGACGATCGAGCAGGCCGCGAAGGTCAGTACGAGAATGCCCAGCTGCACGGTCGAATCACTGCCCGGACGGATGAACTGCGGCAGGAACGCTGCGAAGAACAGGATCGCCTTGGGGTTGGTCAGCGCCACCGTCACGCCGTTGAGCATCAGCCTGTTATTGGTGGAGGCGCGCCCGGCCGGCTGGTCGAGTTTGTCGAAGGCGCTGGTGCGGCTCCTCCACTGCTTGATGCCCAGGTAGATCAGGTAGCTCGCGCCGAGCACCTTGAGTAGCAGGAAGGCCGTGGCGGACGCCTGTAGCACCACCCCCAACCCGGCACTGGTGGCGGCCGAGATTGCCAGCAAGCCGAAGGCGTTGCCGACTGAGCCGAGCATCGCCCGTCGCGGTCCGTAGGCCACCGAGTTGGACAACGCCATGATGACTCCGGGACCTGGGGTCAGGGTAACCAGCATGGCGACGACGACAAAACCGAACCATTCGTGAAGCGACATCCTTGTACATCTCCTGTGAAACACCACATAGATTCGACGGACTGTAACAGATAGTTGCCCTGCTCATGAATGGCCGGCACCGCTTGCGATTACCGGCGGTCTTTACAGGTCCAGCACCAGGCGAGGCGACTTGCAACCCGACACGCAGATCATCATCGTCTTCCCCGCCTCCCGCTCGGCGGGGCTGAGCACGAAATCGCGGTGGTCGGGCGTGCCTTCCAGCACAGTGGTTTCGCAGGAGCCGCACACCCCTTCCCGGCAGCTGAACGAGACCAGATGACCTGCGTCGAGCAGCGTGTCGATCAGGCTGCCGCGCCCGGGTCGAAACTCGCCAGCGCGCTGGGCCGCGGCAACCTCAATTTCCCGGCATTGGTCGACGCGATCCAGTACACCGGTTGGAAAGGGATGGTCGGTTTTGAAACCCGGGGCGGCACCCTGATGGGCGGTGTCAGTCATCTCAACCAGTTAGTGGCGGCTTCGACCCACTGATCAGCGAGACGCGAGGCACAACCTCTCGTAAAACACGCGCACGGCAGCTAATCTGGCTGCCGTGCGTGTCTTCGTGCCAAGGAATCGCCATGACCGAACAATCGCTACCTACAGTCCAGGACGTGCAAGCCGCAGCCGATCGCCTGCAAGGCCATGTCCACCGTACTCCTGTGTTCACCTCCTCCACCCTCGACGCCCGGGTTGATGCGCAGGTCTTCTTCAAGTGCGAACAGTTTCAGCGCATGGGCGCCTTCAAGATTCGTGGCGCGCTCAATGCGCTGATGCGGCTCGATCCGGCCAGCCGGCAACGCGGAGTGGTCGCTTATTCGTCTGGCAACCACGCCCAGGGCGTCGCCCTCGCCGCCCGGGAGCTGGGTATGCCGGCGGTGATCGTGATGCCCGCCGACGCCCCTGCGGCAAAACGGGCAGCCACCGAAGGCTACGGTGCCACTGTGGTCGCCTATGACCGCTACCGCGAAGACCGTCTCGCCATCGCCCGTCAGTTGCAGTTGGATCACGGTTACACGCTGATCCCTCCGTTCGATCACCCGGATGTGATCGCCGGGCAAGGCACCGCGGCGCTCGAGCTGTTCGAGGAGACTGGCCCGCTGGACGTATTGCTGGTACCGGTGGGCGGCGGTGGGCTGATTTCCGGCTGTGCCCTGGCGGCGCATTTACGCAGCCCCGACTGCGAAGTGATCGGGGTCGAACCCGAGGCCGGCAACGACGGTCAGCAGTCCTTCCGCACCGGCAAACTGGTGAGCATCGACACGCCAGCGACCCTGGCCGATGGCGCGCAGTCGCAGTCGCTGGGGACGATCACCTTTCCATTGATCCAGCAGCTGGTGAGCGACATGGTCACGGTATCGGACGCGGAGTTGCTGCAGGCCATGGGTTTTCTGGCTGAGCGCATGAACCTGTTGGTCGAGCCCACCGGCTGCCTGGCGGCAGCAGCGGTAGTGAAGCTGCGCGAACGGCTGCGGGGCAAGCGAGTCGGGGTCATCCTCACCGGCGGCAACGTCGACCTGCAGCACTATGCGCGTTTGCTACTCGAAGCCGAGGGCGCCGCGCCCCGCTGACAGGAGGTAACGACTCAAATCCTCGGGATGTTTCACGTGGAACATTTACAGCCCGAGGGTTTTGAGTCGCCGATACAGCGTGCGTTCACTCATGCCCAGATGTGCTGCCAGTTCGTTGCGTGATCCTTTGAAGGTCTCCAGGGCGTGCGCCAGGTCGGCCATTTCTTTGCGCCCCCGACTGCGCAAGTGGCCCTGATCTGACATCGGATGGATGTCTTCGGGCAGATGTTCCGGACGAATGAAACCGTCATCGGCAAACAGCCTGGCCCGTTCCAGGATGTTCCTGAGCTCACGAATGTTGCCTGGGAAGGTATGCAGGTTGAGGCACGAGAGTGTTTCGGCGGTAACCTTGGGCGAGTGCTTGCCGGCCATGCGTTGCAGCAGACTCTCACAGAGCAACGGCAAATCCTCGACCCGCTCACGCAGTGATGGCAGGCGAATCGGGAATCCGCTGATGCGGTAATACAGGTCTTCGCGGAACGTCCCTTCGGCGGCCATCTCTTTCAATGGCTTGTGCGTGGCCGAGACCAGGCGAAAGTCCGAATGGACCGTGCGCGTGCTGCCGACCGGGCGGAAGCTGCCGGACTCGATCAGGCGCAGCAGCTTCACCTGCATCGCCAGCGGTACTTCACCGATCTCATCGAGGAACAGGGTGCCACCGTGAGCGGCTTCGGCCAGGCCGATCTTGCGTTGGGTCGCACCGGTGAAGGCGCCCTTCTCATAGCCGAACAGTTCACTCTCGAACAACGACTCGGTCAGCCCGGTACAGTCCACCACCACCAGGGGACCATTGGCTCGGGGGCTGCCCAGGTGCAAGGCGCGGGCGAACAGCTCCTTGCCCGTGCCCGACTCGCCCTGGAGCAGTACCGGAATCTGCGCAGGGGCTGCACGTTGCAAACTGGCCACGGCGGTCTTGAAAGCTGGCGCCCGGCCAACCAGTCCTTGTTGTTGAGGTTGTGCCGATGCCAGGGTGACGCTGGTCAGGCGTTCGACGAAGGCCACTACCCTGCCCTCGTGATCGAGGATCGGGCGCAGCTCTACATCCACATGTTCCGGCCCTCGCGGGGTGTGATGGATGTGCAGCACGCGCTCCGGCACCTTGCTGTCCAGCGATTTGCGCAGTGGGCAATGTTCCCCGGCCTGGTCGCAGGGCACGGCATAGTGGTGCGAGACCCGGTGGCATTTTTCGCCGATCGGCGCGTGCTCCTCGTTGCCGAACTGGCGACGGTACGCCGCGTTGGCAGCCAGGATGTTGTAGTCGGTGTCCAACACGATACTGGGCAGGACATCGTGTTCGAGGTAGGACACCAGCGCGAGGATCGCGGGATGGGAAGCGGCTAGCATGACAGCACCAGATGAAGGACCTGGCGAGGGTAGCAAGGACTGCCAAACACTGCCATTGGCTGACAGTCGACTGCCAGGAACTGTCACCTTTGGTTGGTTGGAATGGGGCTGCTGCGCAGCCCATCGCGGCACAAGGCCGCTCCTACAAGGGGGCGGCGTCCTATCTGAAAGGCTGGCATGTATCTTGATAAAGCACCCTCCACTGCCTATGCCTTCAAGGAGGCCTGGGATAACTGGAGAGTGCAATGATCATCGGCAACAACCTTCACGTCGAAGCATTCTTCGACAAGGCGACCTGGACCATCAGCTACCTGGTCATGGATGGCGAGACGCGCCAATGCGCGCTGATCGACAGCGTGCTGGACTATGACCCCAAGTCAGGGCGCACCTGCACCGATTCGGCGGACAAGCTGATTGCTCGCGTCAAGGCGCTGGACGCCAAGGTGCAATGGATCCTGGATACTCATGTGCACGCCGACCATCTGTCCGCCGCGGCCTACCTCAAGGAGCAGCTTGGCGGCACCATCGCGATCGGTGCGCAGATCACCCAGGTGCAGAAAGTCTTCGGCACCCTGTTCAACGCCGAGCCGGGTTTTGCCCGTGACGGCAGCCAGTTCGATGTCCTGTTCGAAGATGAAGAGGGATTTCGCATCGGCAACCTGCATGCCCGTGCCCTACACACCCCAGGGCATACTCCGGCGTGCATGAGTTACATGGTCGAGGACGCGGGCGAGACCGCAGTGTTCGTCGGCGACACCTTGTTCACCCCCGACTATGGCACCGCCCGTTGCGATTTTCCGGGCGCCAGCGCGAAGACCCTGTACCGGTCGATCCGTCGCTTGCTGGCCTTCCCCGACCAGACCCGGCTGTTCATGTGCCATGACTACCTGCCCGGTGGTCGTGAGTTGTGTTACGTCACCACCGTGGCCGAGCAACGCGCCGACAACATTCATATCCACGAAGGTGTCAGTGAAGAGAGCTTCGTCGAAATGCGTGAAGCCCGTGACAAGACCCTCGACATGCCCGTGCTGATCCTGCCGTCGGTGCAGATCAACATGCGCAGCGGGCAATTCCCCGAACCTGAAGCCAACGGTGTGAGCTACCTGAAGATCCCGCTGAACAAGCTGTAAGCCACGCCGTACCCATAACGAGATTTCCAAGGAACACCGCCATGCCTGCCCTGTCCCCTGCCGATTCCTCCCGTGCCGACCACCACAAGGTGGTGATCGTCGGCGCCGGTGCCGCCGGTATCGCCACCGCCTCCAGCCTGATCGCCCGTGACCCGTCGCTGGATATTGCCTTGATCGACCCTGCCGACGTGCACTACTACCAACCTGGCTGGACCATGGTCGGCGCCGGTGTTTTCAAGGCACCGAGTACCGCCCAGACCATGGCGGCCACCCTGCCCCGTGGCGTGCGCTGGATCAAGGCACGGGTGGAGGGCTTCGACCCTCAGGGGCAGTTGGTGGTGCTCGAGGACGGGCGTGCGGTCAGCTATGAGCAACTGGTGGTCTGCCCGGGATTGAAACTCGACTGGAACGCCATCGAGGGTTTGAGCGAGACCCTCGGACGCAACGGCGTCACCTCCAACTACCGCTACGACCTGGCACCCTACACCTGGCAACTGGTGCAGAACCTCAAGCAGGGGCGCGCCCTCTTCACCCAGCCGCCGATGCCGATCAAATGCGCCGGTGCGCCGCAGAAGGCGCTGTACCTGTCCTGCGATCACTGGTTGCGCAATGGGCACCTGGGCAATGTCAGGGCCAGCTTCTTCAATGCCGGGGCGGTGCTGTTCGGTGTACCGGACTATGTGCCGGCGCTGATGAGCTACATCGACAAGTACGGCGTGGACCTGAACTATCAGCATCGCCTGACGGCGGTGGATGGTCCGAACAAGCGCGCCACGTTCATCCGTACCCTCCCCGACGGCAGCACCGAGACCCGGGTCGAGGCCTTTGACATGCTGCATGTGGTGCCGCCCCAGGTGGCGCCTGACTTCATCCGCCAGAGCCCGCTGGCCGATGCGGCGGGCTGGGTGGATGTCGATCCCCATACCCTGCGTCATCGCCAGTTCGGCAATGTCCACGCGCTGGGTGACGTGGCCAATACCAGCAACGCCAAGACCGCCGCCGCCGCCCGCAAGCAGGCGCCGGTGGTGGCCAACAATGTGCTGGTGGCACTGGGTCGTCTGTCGACCCTGGCCCAGTACGACGGCTACGGCTCCTGCCCGTTGACGGTCGAGCGCGGCAAGATCGTCCTGGCCGAGTTCACCTATGGCGGCAAGGTCGCGCCGAGTTTCCCGCGCTGGCTGCTCGATGGCCGCAAGCCGACGCGCCTGGCCTGGTTGCTCAAGGCGCAGATCCTGCCGCCGCTGTACTGGAAAGCCATGCTCAAGGGCCGCGAGTGGTTGGCCCGGCCGCAACCTCTGGTGGTCGAGGCGCAGCAGTGATCGAACAGCAACTGCTGGGCGCCGGGCTCGGCGCGATCATTGGCGCGGTGCTGGCCCTGACCGGCGCAGGCGGCGGCATCCTCGCGGTGCCGCTGCTGGTGTTCGGCCTGGGGCTGAGCATGGTCGAGGCGGCGCCGATCGGCCTGCTGGCGGTGGGGCTGGCAGCTGCGGTCGGTGCGGTGCTCGGCCTGCGCCAGGGGCTGGTGCGCTACCGGGCGGCCCTGTTTATCGCGGTGATCGGGATTGCCTGTGCGCCCTTCGGGCTTATGCTCGCTCACCGAGTCCCCAATACGCCGTTGGCCTTGGTGTTCGCCGGGGTGCTGGTGTACGCCTGCCTGCGGATCTGGCGCAAGGCGGCGCGTGAGCTGCGTGGCGAGTCACCCTGTGGTGAGCGGGAGATCATGCCCTGTGTGCTTAACCCGCTGCAGGGGCGCTTGCGTTGGACCCTGCCCTGCGCCCGGGCGCTGGCATTCACCGGGATGCTGTCGGGGTTGCTGTCAGGCCTGCTGGGTGTCGGTGGTGGCTTCGTGATCATCCCGGCACTGAACCGCTATACCAACCTGAACATGAAAAGCATCGTCGCCACCTCGCTGGCGGTGATCGCCCTGGTGTCCACCGGCAGCGTGGTCAGCGCCAGCGTGGCGGGGGTGATGCACTGGAGGGTCGGGGCGCCGTTCGCCGTGGGGGCGGTGCTGGGTCTCTTGCTGGCGCGGCCATTGGCGAGCAAGCTGGCCGGCCCTCGTCTGCAGCAGCTGTTCGCCGTGGTGGGCTGTAGCGCTGCGGTACTGCTGGCCGGCAAGGCGCTACTCGGCTAGCAACTCGTCCTGTTCGGCAGCGCACAGCGCCAGCAGGTAGTCCCACAACACCCGCAGGCGTACCGACTTGTGCAGCTCGCGGCGGGTGCAGATCCAGTAGCTGCGCTGGATGGTCTCGCTGGGCAGCACACGCACCAGCTTGGAGTCGTGGCGAGCCATGTAGTTGGGTAGCACGGCAATACCCAGCCCAGCCTGCGCGGCTTGCTGCTGGGCGATCACGCTGGTGCTGCGGAACACCACGTTGGGCGCCCGGCAGAAACTGTTGAGGAACAGCAGCTCCTGGCTGAACAGCAGGTCGTCGACATAGCCGATCCAGCTGTGCCGGGCCAGGTCTTCGCGGCTGTGCAGCGGTGGCGCGCGGTCCAGATAATCCTGGCTGGCATACAGGGCCAGGCGATAGTCGGTGAGCTTGCGGGTGATCAGCAGGTCGGCGTTGGGGCGTTCCAGGTGAATGCTGATCTCGGCTTCGCGGTTGAGGATGCTGACGAACCGCGGCACCGCCACCAGTTCCACTTCGAGCCCCGGGTAGCGCTGGAACAAGGCTTTCATGCGCGGGGTGAAGAACATGATGCCGATGCCTTCGGTCACCCCCAGGCGGATCTTGCCCAATGGCGTGATGGCCTGGGTGATTTCTTCCTGCGCCAGCAGGGCGACGTTCTCCATGGCTTCGGCATGCTTGAGCAGGGCCTGGCCGGAAGGCGTGAGTTCGTAACCCTGGGCGTGCTGGACGAACAGCGCGGTGCCCAGGTGCTTTTCGATGCTCTCGATATGCCGGGCCACGGTGCTGTGGGTGGTGTTGAGGCGCTTGGCGGCGGTAAGCAGGCGACCGCTGCGCTGCAACTCGAGGAAAAACCGCAGATCGTTCCAGTCGAACATGCTTGTTCCTTTGGCTGTTCGCGCTGGCCCTTTCGCGGGTAAACCCGCTCCCACAGGCTCACCGCCGACCCTGAATTCGGCGATAACCCTGTGGGAGCGGGTTTACCCGCGAAGGGGCCGGCTCAGGTATGGCGCTGTGCTAAAACGCACAACGGCTGCGCGAAATCTCGTGTTTCCTCGGCGAAATTAATCAATAAGATGGATCGGGACAAGAATAATAATCAGGCGCGAGGTTGCACATGCCATCAGCCGATCCTGTCTACGACTATGTGGTCGTGGGTGCCGGTCCCGCCGGTTGCCTGCTGGCCAACCGCTTGTCCGCCGACCCTTCGTGCCGCGTATTGCTGCTCGAGGCGGGTGGCCGCGACAATTATCCCTGGATTCACATCCCCGTCGGTTACCTCTACTGCATCGGCAACCCACGCACCGACTGGTGTCTCAAGACCGAGGCCCAGCCCGGCCTGAACGGTCGCAGCCTGGGTTATCCACGGGGCAAGGTGCTGGGCGGCTGCTCGTCGATCAACGGCATGATCTACATGCGTGGCCAGGCCGCCGACTACGACCGCTGGGCCGAGCAAGGCAATGACGGGTGGGCGTGGAAGGATGTGTTGCCCTTGTTCAAGGCCAGCGAGAACCACTTCGCCGGCGCCAGCGACAGCCACGGTGTCGAGGGGGAATGGCGGGTCGAGCAGCAGCGCTACAGCTGGCCGATCCTCGATGCCTTCCGCGATGCCGCCGAGCAGAGTGGCATTGCCAAGGTCGGCGACTTCAATACGGGTGACAACGCCGGCTGTGGATACTTTCAGGTCAATCAGCGCAGCGGTGTGCGCTGGAACTCGGCCAAGGCGTTTCTCAGGCCCATCCTCAAGCGCCCCAACCTGACAGTGTTGACGGACGTACAGGTCGACCAGGTGCTGCTCGACAACACCCGCGCCCGGGCGGTGAAGGCCTTGTGGCAAGGCGCCTGGCATGAGTTCGCCGCTCGCCGCGAGATCGTCCTGTGCGCGGGCTCCGTGGGCTCGCCCGGCATTCTGCAACGCTCCGGCATCGGCCCACGCAAGCTGCTCGAAGACCTGGGTATCGGTGTACGCCACGATATGCCCGGGGTTGGCGGCAACCTTCAGGACCATCTGCAGTTGCGGTTGATCTACCAGATCCGCAACACCCGCACCCTCAACCAGATGGCCAACAGCCTGTGGGGCAAGCTGGGCATGGGCCTGCGCTACGCCTACGACCGCAGCGGCCCGCTGGCCATGGCGCCGAGCCAGCTGGGCGCCTTCGCCCGTTCAGGCCCCGAGCAGGCAACCGCCAACCTGCAGTACCACGTGCAGCCGTTGTCGCTGGACCGTTTCGGCGAACCGCTGCACCGCTTCCCGGCCTTCACCGCCTCGGTGTGCAACCTGCGCCCGGCGAGCCGTGGGCGCATCGACATCCGCTCGGCGGACATGAATGCCGCGCCGGTGATCGACCCCAACTACCTCAGTGACCCCGAGGACCTGCGCGTCGCCGCCGAGGCCATCCGCCTCACCCGGCGCATCGTCCAGGCCCCTGCCCTGGCGGCGTTCGATCCTCGCGAGTACTTGCCAGGCCCTGCCCTGCAGAGCGACGAAGATCTGCACCAGGCCGCCGCTCAGATCGGCACCACCATCTTCCACCCGGTGGGCACCTGCCGCATGGGCAGCGGCACGCTCGACGTTGTGGATAACCAGCTGCGCGTGCATGGCATCCCAGGCTTGCGCGTGGCCGACGCTTCGATCATGCCGCAGATCGTTTCCGGCAATACCTGTTCACCCACGTTGATGATTGCCGAAAAGGCGGCACAACTGATCCTCAAGGGGGCCAATACCCAGACCAACCTCAGCGACGCCAGCGCGATACCGACGCCCTGACCCGGGTGTTTGCAACAGCGGCGGCTTGTGGTCGCAAGTCGCCGGCAGTGGAACAACAAGAATAATCACTGTGGCCTGCGGGCCGAGGACAGCAACGATGTCGGATTACATCCAGGAACAGGGGGCGGCGGCGAGCAGCCCAAGCCGTCGTGAAGAGCGCAAGATCATTTTCGCGTCATCCCTCGGGACGGTGTTCGAGTGGTATGACTTTTTTCTCTATGGCGCGCTGGCTGCGGTCATCAGCAAGCAGTTCTTCGCGGGGGTCAACGACACCACCGCCTTCATCTTCGCCCTGATGGCCTTCGCCGCCGGCTTCCTGGTGCGCCCGTTCGGCGCGCTGGTGTTCGGCCGACTGGGCGACATGATCGGGCGCAAGTACACCTTCCTGGTGACCATCGTGCTGATGGGCCTGTCCACTTTCGCGGTCGGCCTGCTACCGACCTATGCCAGCATCGGCATCGCTGCACCGATCATCCTGGTGGTGCTGCGCATGCTTCAGGGGCTGGCGCTGGGCGGTGAGTACGGTGGTGCGGCCACCTATGTCGCCGAGCACGCGCCTCATGGCAAACGTGGCTTCCATACCGGCTTCATCCAATCCACTGCCACACTGGGCCTGCTGTTGTCGCTGACCGTCGTCCTGGCCAGCCGCTACATCAGTGGCGACCAGTTCGAAACCTGGGGCTGGCGCCTGCCGTTCCTGCTGTCGATCGTGCTGCTGGCGATTTCCACCTGGATCCGCATGAGCATGCACGAGTCGCCGGCCTTCGTGAAAATGAAGGCCCAGGGCAAGGTGAGCAAGTCGCCGATCCGCGAGTCGTTCACTTCGTGGCCGAACCTGAAGGTGGTGCTCACGGCGCTGTTCAGTATCAATGCCGGGCAGGCGGTGACCTTCTACACCGCGCAGTTCTACGTACTGTTCTTCATGACCCAGATGCTCAAGGTGGACCCGGCCCAGGCCAACACCCTGCTGATCATCAGCGTGGTGATCGGTGCGCCATTCTTCGTGTTCTTCGGCTGGCTGTCGGACCGGGTCGGGCGCAAGCCGATCCTGATGATCGGGCTGTTGTTGGCCACGGTGTGCTACTTCCCGATGTTCAAGGCCCTGAGCCACTACGCCAACCCACAGATCGACGCTGCCAGTCGCCAGGCGCCGATCGTCGTCACCGCCGATCCCAAGGGCTGCACCTTCCAGTTCGACCCGGTGGGCAAGGCACGCTTCGACAGCCCGTGCGACAAGGTCAAGACGTTCCTGGTCAAGCAGGGCCTGCCCTACAGTTCGGTGAATGTCGCCGGCAGCGAGGTGATCGTCAGCATCGGCGACAAGACCATCAATGGTTTCGACGAGACGGCCATGCGTAACGCTATCGATAGCGCTGGTTACCCGGCCAAGGCAGATCCCGCGCATGTGAACCAGGTGATGGTAGTTGTGCTGATCGTCGCCATGATCCTGATCGCCACCATGACCTACGGGCCGTTGGCGGCGGTGATGGTCGAGCTGTTCCCGACGCGCATCCGCTACACCTCGATGTCCCTGCCCTATCACATCGGCAACGGCTGGTTCGGCGGCTTCCTGCCGACGGTGTCGTTCGCGTTGGTGGTGTACACCGGGGATATCTTCTATGGGCTGTGGTACCCGGTGCTGATTACCGGGGTGAGCCTGGTGGTGGGGATCTTCTGCCTGAAAGAGACTCGGGATGTGGATATCGACAAGGTCTGAGATTTTCGCTGGGGCCTTCGCGGGTAAACCCGCTCCCACAGGTTTGCGCAATACCCTGTGGGAGCGGGTTTACCCGCGAAGAAGCCAGCAGCGATTTCAGCCCACAAAAAAACCGGCGTAAAAGCCGGTTTTTTTATCGCGGGAAAAAACTTATGCACGATTTTCGAAAAAACGTCATACATGGAAATAAATATCTAATTCAATAACTTAGCTATGTTTGAAGACGCTTAATCCAAAAATTGCTAACACGTTATCCACAGATCGTCAGGCAGGCTGCTGCTCGGGTTTTTCCGCCGCGGGCGGCAGCGAACCCATGGCGCGTTGGGCCGCCTCGTTCCATGCCTGGGCACGGTCGTTGAGCTCAGCGATGGCTCGCGGACCTGTCCCCTCCGGGTACATCGGCTCGCCAATCACCACCTCGATGGTGCCCGGGCGCTTGCCCCAGCCTTCACGCGGCCAGAACTTGCCGGCGTTGTGGGCAATCGGCAGTACCGGCAGGCCTGCGTTCACCGCCAATGCGGTACCACCACGGGAGAACTTGCCGATCTGCCCATGCGGCACGCGGGTGCCTTCGGGGAAGATCAACACCCAGGTGCCCTGCTTGAGCAGCTCGTCGCCCTGGCTGGCAACCTGGCGCAGGGCCTCCTTCGGGTTCTTCCGGTCGATGGCGATCGGTCGCAGCATGGCCATGGCCCAGCCGAAGAATGGCACGTACAGCAGCTCGCGCTTGAGCACCTGGCTCAGCGGCGAGAAATACGCCGACAGGAAGAACGTCTCCCAGGTGCTCTGGTGGTTGGACAGGATCACGCAAGGTACCTCAGGCACGTTCTCGGCGCCGGTGATCTTGTAGTCGATCCGCAGGATCGTCCGTACCAGGAACAGCGCGCAGCGGCACCAGTAGACGTTGATGAACCGGTAGCGCTTGGGGAACGGCAGGAAAGGCGCGACAAAGAAGCTCAGCGAGCACCACAGCAGCGAACTGGTGCCCAACAGCAGGTAAAAAAGAAAGATTCTGATCGCCTGCAGGATCGACATAGTGGCATGTACCGTTGCGGGGCGTGCCCGCCTAATGAAAAGTGCGCCGTTCCTGGCGCACTCATTTAAATAAGTTCTCTGGCGATGGCTGCCAGATCGTCGAAAATCAGTGTAGTTTGCGGGACACCTTTTTCCAGGGTCCTTTCACCCTTGCCGGTTTTCACCAACACGGGTTGTGCATCGACGGCCAGGGCCGCCTCCAGGTCACCTTTGCTGTCACCGACGAACCATACGCCGGCCAGCGGTACCTGGTAGTGCTCGGCAATGGTCCGCAGCATGCCAGGCTTGGGCTTGCGGCAGTCGCAGCCCTCGTCCGGGCCGTGCGGACAATGCACGATCAGGCCAACTTCGCCGCCCTGCTCGGCCACCAGCGCGCGCAGGCGTGCATGCATGGCCTCGAGGGTTTCCAGCGGGTAGTAGCCGCGGGCAATGCCGGACTGGTTGGTGGCAACCGCCACCGTCCAGCCCGCCTTGCTCAACTGCGCGATAGCCTCGATCGAGCCGGGAATGGGGATCCACTCCTCCAGCGACTTGATGTAGGCGTCGGAGTCGTGGTTGATCACTCCGTCTCGATCAAGAATCAGCAGTTTCAACGACTCACCCCAGCAGCGAGATATCGGCCACGCCCAGGAACAGACCGCGCAGGCGGCTGAGCAGGGCATAACGGTTGGCGCGTACCTTGGCGTCCTCGGCGTTGACCATCACCGCCTCGAAGAAGGCATCGACCGGGTCACGCAGGGCCGCCAGGCGGGCCAGGGCCTCGCTGTACTGACGCGCGGCCGCCATCGGTTGCACGGCCTGGTCGGCCTGCTGGATGGCCGAGTACAGGGAGAACTCGTTGGCGTTGTCGAAGTACTTCGGCTCGACCTGGTCGGCGATGGCGCCTTCGGCCTTGCCCAGCAGGTTGGATACGCGCTTGTTCGCCGCGGCCAGGGCTTCGGCTTCCGGCAGCTTGCGGAAGGCCTGCACGGCCTGTACGCGCTGGTCGAAGTCCAGCGCCGAGCCCGGCTTCAGGGCACGCACCGACAGGTAGGTGGAGACGTCGATGCCTTCGTCCTCGTAGCGCGCGCGCAGGCGGTCGAAGACGAACTCCAGCACCTGCTCGGACAGGCCGGCGGCCTTGACCTTGGCACCGAACTGCTTGACCGCGAACTCGACCGCGACGGCCAGGTCCAGGTCCAGCTGCTTCTCGATCAGGATGCGCAGCACGCCCAGGGCGGCACGACGCAGGGCGTACGGGTCCTTGCTGCCGGTGGGCAGCATGCCGATGCCGAAGATGCCGACCAGGGTGTCGAGCTTGTCGGCGATGGCCACGGCGGCACCGGTGAGGGTCTGCGGCAGCTCGGCACCGGCGCCGCGCGGCATGTACTGCTCGTTCAGCGCCAGGGCGACGTCTTGCGGCTCGCCATCGTTGAGGGCGTAGTAGTAGCCGGCGATGCCCTGCATTTCAGGGAATTCACCGACCATTTCCGAGGCCAGGTCACATTTGGACAGCAGGCCGGCACGGCCGGCATTGGCGGCGCTGCCGCCGATGTACGGGGCAATGAAGGCGGCCAGCTTGGAAACGCGCTCGGCCTTGTCGAACACGGTACCCAGCTGAGCCTGGAACACCACGTTCTTCAGGCGCTCGTTGAAGCTTTCCAGCGGCTGCTTCTTGTCCTGCTTGAAGAAGAACTCGGCGTCGGTCAGGCGTGGGCGCACGACCTTCTCGTTGCCTTCGACGATCTGCTTCGGATCGCGGCTCTCGACGTTGGCCACGGTGATGAAGCGCGGCAGCAGCTTGCCTTCGCTGTCCAGCAGGCAGAAGTACTTCTGGTTGTCCTGCATGGTGGTGATCAGGGCTTCCTGCGGCACCTCGAGGAAACGCTCCTCGAACGAGCACACCAGCGGCACCGGCCACTCGACCAGGGCGGTCACTTCGTCCAGCAGCGCCGGTGGCACGATGGCCGTGCCTTCCTGCTGCATGGCCAGCTCGGCGGTGCGCTTGCTGATCAGCTCGCGACGCTCGGCGAAGTCGGCCAGCACGTGGGCCTTGCGCAGGTCCTCGACGTAGTTGGCCGGGGTGGTGATGAGCACGTTTTCCGGGTGGTGGAAGCGGTGGCCACGGGATTCACGGCCGGCCTTCTGGGCCAGGATGGTGCAATCGACCACCTGGTCGCCGAGCAGCATCACCAGCCACTGGGTCGGGCGCACGAACTCTTCACGGCTGGCGCCCCAGTGCATGCGCTTGGGGATCGGCAGGTCGTTGAGCGAATCCTCGACGATGGTCGGCAGCAGGCTGGCGGTGGCCTTGCCCGGAATGTGCTGGGAGAAGCGCAGCTTGGGGCCGCTCTGGTCGATGTCCGACAGCTCCACGCCGCACTTCTTGGCGAAGCCCAGGGCGGCCTGGGTCGGCTGGCCTTCGGCGTTGAACGCGGCCTGCACCGGCGGGCCGTCGATGTTGATGCTGCGGTCCGGCTGCTGCACGTCCAGCTGGCGGATCAGCACGGCCAGGCGGCGCGGCGCGGCGTAGACCTGCTTGCCGGTGTAGTTCAGGCCGGCGGCCTGCAGGCCTTTCTCGATACCGGCGAGGAACGCGTCGCCCAAGCTGGCGAGGGCCTTCGGTGGCAGCTCTTCGGTGCCCAGTTCAACCAGGAAATCTTGAGCACTCATTGTGCAGCCTCCAGCTTAGCCAACACTTCGTCACGCAGTTCGGGAGAGGCCATCGGGAAGCCCAGGCGTGCGCGGGCTTGCAGATAGCTTTGCGCCACGTCCCGGGCCAGGGTACGTACGCGCAGGATGTAGCGCTGGCGCTCGGTCACCGAGATGGCGCGGCGGGCGTCCAGCAGGTTGAAGGTGTGCGAGGCCTTCAGGACCATTTCGTAGGTCGGCAGCGGCAGGTCCAGCTTGATCAGGCGGTTCGCTTCGCTTTCGTAGAAGTCGAACAGTTCGAACAGCTTCTCGACGTTGGCGTGCTCGAAGTTGTAGGTCGACTGTTCCACTTCGTTCTGGTGGAACACGTCGCCGTAGGTGACCTTGCCGAACGGACCGTCGGCCCATACCAGGTCGTAGACCGAGTCCACACCCTGCAGGTACATGGCCAGGCGCTCCAGGCCGTAGGTGATCTCACCGGTGACCGGGTAGCACTCGATGCCACCGACCTGCTGGAAGTAGGTGAACTGGGTCACTTCCATGCCGTTCAGCCAGATTTCCCAACCCAGGCCCCAGGCACCGAGGGTCGGCGATTCCCAGTTGTCTTCGACGAAGCGGATGTCGTGAACCAGTGGATCCAGGCCGATGGCTTTCAGCGAGCCGAGGTACAGCTCCTGGAAGTTGGCCGGGTTCGGCTTGAGTACCACCTGGAACTGGTAGTAGTGCTGCAGGCGGTTGGGGTTTTCGCCATACCGCCCGTCGGCGGGGCGACGGCTGGGCTGCACGTAGGCGGCGTTCCAGGTCTCCGGGCCTACGGCGCGCAGGAAGGTAGCGGTGTGGAAAGTGCCGGCGCCTACTTCCATATCGTAGGGCTGAAGCACCACACAACCTTGCTCGGCCCAGTAGTTCTGCAGGGCGAGGATCAGGTCTTGGAAGGTACGCACGGCTGGCGTAGGCTGGCTCACGAAATTCACCTGTATCTGGGGATGCGGATGTAAAGAGCGGGAGTATACCCGATTCGCCTCGCCCTCTACGTTATTGGAGCCTTATGCCACGCTGCTTTTGGTGTTCCGACGATCCGTTGTACCAGGCCTATCACGACCATGAGTGGGGAACGCCGCAGCGCGATCCGGCGTTGCTCTTCGAGATGCTTTTGCTCGAAGGGTTCCAGGCGGGGTTGTCGTGGATCACGGTACTGAAGAAACGCGAGCGCTATCGCCAGGTGCTGGATGGCTTCGATCCGGTGAAACTGGCGCGCCTGAGCGACGAGCGCATCGAGGAGCTGATGCTTGATCCCGGCATCATTCGCAACCGCCTCAAGCTCAAGGCCGTGCGCCGCAATGCCCAGGCCTGGCTGGCTGTGGATAACCCCGCCCAATGGCTGTGGTCGTTCGTCGGCGGTGCGCCGAAGATCAACCAGTTCCAGGGGCGCGGCGACGTGCCGGCGGTCACCGATGAGGCCAAGGCCATGAGCAAGGCCCTGCAGAAGGCCGGCTTCACCTTTGTCGGGCCGACCATCTGCTACGCCTTCATGCAGGCCACCGGCATGGTCATGGACCACACCACCGACTGTGATCGTTACGCCGCGCTGGTGCGCTGACGGGGTACAATGCGCGCCTTGCTGAAATAAGGAATTCGCCTGTGGAAAAGTTCAAGGGCGCCCTGATGGTCGGGGTGCTGCGCCTGTTTGCCAAGCTGCCCTGGGGCGCTGTGCAGCGCGTCGGCGCCGGTATCGGCTGGCTGATGTGGAAAATCCCCAATGGCTCGCGCAATGTCGTGCGGATCAACCTGGCCAAGTGTTTCCCGGAGATGGACCCGGTCGAGCGCGAGCAGCTGGTTGGCCGCGCGTTGAAGGATATCGGCAAGTCGTTTGTCGAGAGCGCCTGCGCCTGGATCTGGCCGCCGCAGCGCTCGCTGGAGCTGGTCAAGGAAGTGCACGGCCTGGAAGTGCTGGAGCAGGCCCTGGCCTCGGGCAAGGGCGTGGTCGGCATCACCAGCCACCTGGGCAACTGGGAGGTGCTCAACCACTTCTACTGCAACCAGTGCAAACCGATCATCTTCTACCGCCCGCCCAAATTGAAGGCTGTGGATGACTTGCTGCGTGAACAGCGCGTACAGATGGGCAACCGCGTGGCGCCTTCGACCAAGGAAGGCATCCTCAGCGTGATCAAGGAAGTGCGTCGGGGTGGCCAGGTGGGGATTCCGGCCGACCCGGAGCCGGCGGAGTCGGCGGGCGTGTTCGTGCCGTTCCTCGGCACCCAGGCGCTGACCAGCAAGTTCGTGCCGAACATGCTGGCTGGCGGCAAGGCGGTGGGTGTTTTCCTGCATGCCCTGCGGTTGCCGGATGGCTCGGGCTTCAAGGTGTTCCTGGAAGCGGCGCCGGAAGCGATGTACAGCACCGATGTGACTGAATCGGCGGCGGCCATGAGCAAGGTGGTCGAGCGTTATGTGCGCGAGTACCCGAGCCAGTACATGTGGAGCATGAAGCGCTTCAAGAAGCGTCCGGCGGGCGAGCCGCGCTGGTATTGAGATTGCTGGGGGCGCTTCGCGGCACAAGGCCGCTCCTACAAGGTGACCGCGATCCCCTGTAGGAGCGGCCTTGTGCCGCGAAAGGGCTGCAAAGCAGCCCCGGCGATCTCAGATCTTGTTCAATTTCTTCAGGAACACGGTCATCTCTTTCTCAGCCTGCTTGTCGCCATGGGCCTGCGCCGCGACGATCCCCTCTTCCCAGGCCTTGCGCGCGCCGTCCAGATCCCCGCTCAACTGATACGCCTTCCCCAGCAGTTTCCACGCCGCCGAGTACTTTGGATCCTGCTTCACACAAGCCGCCAGGTGCACCGCTGCTTCAGCCCCATTGCCCTCGTCCAGCCAAGCCTTGCCCAGCCCAAACCTCAGCAGCGGGTTATCCACACCCTTGGCCAGCATCTTCTCCAGCGATTCGCGCATAGGTTTCTCTCCCGAATCCATGATGTTGCGGGCGCCTGTGGGAGCGGGTTCACCCGCGAATGCGTCGCTGAATCGGCAATCGTATTCGCGGGTAAACCCGCTCCCACAGGGGTTGGCTTTCTCTTCTAGAAGAAACTCAGGCCCACGTGGAACAGCTTCTCCACGTCCCGAATATGCTTTTTATCCACAACGAACAGGATCACATGGTCGCCCGACTCGATCACCGTGTCGTCGTGGGCGATCAGCACTTCCTCGTCGCGGATGATCGCGCCGATGGTGGTGCCCGGCGGCAGCGAGATGTCCTCGATGGCCTTGCCCACTACCTTGCTCGACTTCGAATCGCCATGGGCCACCGCCTCGATGGCCTCGGCCGCGCCGCGGCGCAGCGAGTGCACGCTGACGATATCGCCGCGGCGCACGTGGGCCAGCAAGGTGCCGATGGTGGCCAGCTGCGGGCTGATGGCGATGTCGATCTCGCCGCCCTGCACCAGGTCGACGTAGGCCGGGTTGTTGATGATGGTCATCACCTTGCGCGAACCCAGGCGCTTGGCCAGCAGCGACGACATGATGTTGGCCTCGTCGTCATTGGTCAGGGCCAGGAAGATGTCGGCGTCGGCGATGTTCTCTTCGAGCATCAGGTCGCGGTCGGAGGCGCTGCCCTGCAGCACCACGGTGCTTTCGAGGGTGTCGGAGAGGTAGCGGCAGCGCGCCGGGTTCATCTCGATGATCTTCACCTGGTAGCGGCTCTCGATGGCCTCGGCCAGGCGTTCGCCGATCTGCCCGCCGCCGGCGATGACCACGCGCTTGTTGGTCTCGTCGATACGCCGCAGCTCGCCCATCACCGCGCGGATGTCCTTCTTCGCGGCGATGAAGAACACCTCGTCGTCGGCCTCGATCACCGTGTCGCCCTGGGGCGTGATCGGCCGGTCGCGGCGGAAGATCGCCGCCACGCGGGTGTCGACGTTGGGCATGTGGGCGCGGATCTGGCGCAGTTGCTGGCCCACCAGCGGGCCGCCGTAGTAGGCCCTGACCGCCACCAGTTGGGCCTTGCCTTCGGCGAAGTCGATCACCTGCAGCGAGCCCGGGTGTTCGATCAGTCGCTTGATGTAGTTGGTCACCACCTGTTCGGGGCTGATCAGCACGTCCACCGGGATGTGGTCGTTGTCGAACAGCTCTTCGCGGGTCAGGTAGGCTGACTCGCGCACCCGGGCGATCTTGGTCGGGGTGTGGAACAACGAATAGGCGACCTGGCAGGCGACCATGTTGGTCTCGTCGCTGTTGGTCACCGCCACCAGCATGTCGGCGTCGTCGGCGCCGGCCTGGCGCAGCACCGTCGGCAGCGAGGCGCGGCCCTGCACGGTGCGGATGTCCAGGCGATCGCCCAGGTCGCGCAGGCGCTCGCTGTCGGTGTCGACCACGGTGATGTCGTTGGCTTCGCTGGCCAGGTGCTCTGCCAGCGTACCGCCTACCTGGCCTGCGCCGAGGATGATGATCTTCATCCGCTACTCCCTACCCTTTTTGTTCTTTACCCGCGCGAGGCGGCAATCTTGATCAGCTTGGCATAGTAGAACCCGTCGTGGCCGCCTTCCTGGGCCAGCAGCTGGCGGCCGTGGGGCTGGCGCAGGCCGGCCTCAAGGGCCAGGTCCAGCTCGCGGGCGCCGGGGGTGCGGGCGAGGAAGGCGTCGATCACTTCGGTGTTCTCGGTTGGCAGGCTCGAGCAGGTCGCGTAAAGCAGCATGCCGCCCACTTCCAGGGTCGGCCACAAGGCATCGAGCAGCTCGCCTTGCAGCGTTGCCAGGGCCGGGATGTCCTCGGCCTGGCGGGTCAGCTTGATGTCCGGGTGGCGGCGGATCACGCCGGTGGCCGAGCAGGGCGCATCGAGCAGGATGCGCTGGAATGGCTTGCCGTCCCACCAGCTGGTGGTGTCGCGGGCGTCGCAGGCGATCAGCTCGGCGTCGAGCTTGAGGCGGTCGAGGTTCTCGCGCACGCGGGCCAGGCGTTTGGCTTCCAGGTCGATGGCGACCATGTGGGCCAGGCCAGGTTCGGCTTCCAGCAGGTGGCAGGTCTTGCCGCCCGGGGCGCAGCAGGCGTCGAGCACGCGCTGGCCGGGGGCCAGTTCGAGCAGGTCGGCGGACAGTTGCGCGGCTTCGTCCTGCACGCTCACCCAGCCGTCGGCGAAGCCCGGCAAACCACGTACGTCGCAGGCTTCGGCCAGGACGATACCGTCGCGGCTGAACTGGCAGGCGCTGGCCTGGATGCCAGCCTCGGCCAGCAGCACCAGGTAGGCGTCGCGGCTGTGGTGGCGGCGGTTGATCCGCAGGATCATCGGCGGGTGGGCGTTGTTGGCGGCGCAGATGGCTTCCCATTGCTCCGGCCAGAACGTTTTCAGCGCCTTCTGCAGCCAGCGCGGGTGTGCGGTGCGTACCACGGGGTCGCGTTCCATGCCGGCGAGCAGCTCCTCGCCTTCACGCTGGGCGCGGCGCAGCACGGCATTGAGCAGGCCCTTGGCCCACGGCTTCTTGAGCTTGTCGGCGCAACCCACGGTCTCGCCGATGGCGGCGTGGGCCGGGATGCGCGTGTAGAACAGCTGGTACAGGCCGACCAGCAGCAGCGCCTGTACATCGGCGTCGGCGGCCTTGAACGGCTTCTGCAGCAGTTGCGCGGCCAGCAGGTCCAGGCGCGGCTGCCAGCGGGCGGTACCGAAGGCCAGGTCCTGGGTCAGGCCACGGTCGCGCTCTTCGACCTTGTCCAGTTGCGCCGGCAACGAGCTGTTCAGCGAGGCCTTGCCGCTGAGCACGGCGGCAAGGGCGCGGGCGGCGGCCAGGCGTGGGTTCATTGGCCAAGCACCTTGCCGCTGGCGAACTTCTCGCGGCGGCTGTTGAACAGGTCGCTGAAGGCCAGGGCCTTGCCGCCGGGCAGTTGCAGGCGGGTCAGGCTCAGGGCGCCGTCACCGCAGGCGACGACCAGGCCGTCCTTGCTGGCGGAGAGGATTTCACCGGGGGCGCCCTGGCCTGTGGACAAGTTGGCGGCCAGCACCTTCACGCTTTCGCCGTCGAGGGTGCTGTGGCACACCGGCCAGGGGTTGAAGGCACGGATCAGGCGCTCCAGCTCCACGGCCGGGCGGCTCCAGTCGATGCGTGCTTCGTCCTTGTTCAGCTTGTGGGCGTAGGTGGCCAGGGCATCGTCCTGGACTTCACCTTGCAGCGAACCGTCGGCCAAGCCGGCAATTGCCTGGACTACAGCAGGTGGGCCCATTTCGGCGAGGCGGTCGTGCAGGGTGCCGCCGGTGTCGTCGGCGCCGATAGGGGTAACCACTTTGAGCAGCATCGGGCCGGTGTCCAGGCCGGCTTCCATGCGCATCACGGTCACGCCGCTCTCGGCGTCGCCGGCTTCCACGGCGCGCTGGATCGGCGCCGCGCCGCGCCAGCGTGGCAGCAGGGAGGCGTGGCTGTTGATGCAACCCAAGCGCGGGATATCCAGCACCACTTGCGGCAGGATCAGGCCGTAGGCGACCACCACCATCAGGTCTGGCTTCAGTGCGGCGAGTTCGGCTTGTGCATCGGCATTGCGCAGGGTCTGCGGCTGGTACACCGGGATATCATGGGCCACGGCCAGCGCCTTGACCGCGCTCGGCATGAGCTTCTGGCCACGGCCGGCCGGGCGGTCGGGCTGGGTGTAGACGGCCACGATCTCGTACGGGCTGTCGAGCAGGGCCTTGAGGTGTTCGGCGGCAAACTCTGGAGTGCCTGCGAAGACGATGCGCATGGAGTTCTCGCTTCTTCAAAAAGAAAAAGGCTTGCCGGAGCAAGCCTTCTGGAAGGTGGGGATCAGGCTTGCTGGCGGTGCTGCTTTTCCAGCTTCTTCTTGATCCGGTCGCGTTTGAGCTGGGACAGGTAGTCGACGAACAGCTTGCCGTTGAGGTGATCGAACTCGTGCTGCACACACACCGCCAGCAGGCCTTCGCATTCCAGCTCGTAGGGCTTGCCGTCGCGGTCCTGGGCCTTGACCCGCACGCGCAGCGGGCGGTCGACGTTCTCGTAGAAGCCGGGCACCGACAGGCAGCCTTCCTGGTACTGGCCCATGTCGTGGGTCAGTTCCTCGACCGTGGGGTTGATGAAGACGCGCGGCTCGCTACGGTCTTCGCTCAGGTCCATCACCACGACCTGCTTGTGCACGTTGACCTGGGTGGCGGCCAGGCCGATGCCAGGCGCCTCGTACATGGTCTCGAACATGTCGTCGATCAGCTGGCTCAAGGCGTCGTCAAACTCCGTCACCGGTTTGGCGATGGTGCGCAGGCGCGGATCGGGGAATTCGAGAATGTTCAAAATGGCCATGGTGGTCAGGCAGTCACTGTTCGGTCGGTTGAAAACTGAGCACACATAATAAAGGGAAATGGGGCGTTCGGCACCTGTGAAGCTTGGCTAGGGTCTCTATGGGCTTGATAGCTGCCATTTCATGGACAGCTTTTCAAAGTGTTATTCACAAAGATATCCACAGGTTGTGCCACGTATCTGGCCCCCTGTCGATCAAGGACGATCCACCATGAACCCATCCCGTTCGTCGCCTTGTCCGCCTGCGGAACTGGAGGCGCGACTGCGTCTTCATAGCCTTCCGGATATTGGCTTGCGTCGTTTCCATACCCTCATCGACGCGTTCGGCAGTGCCTCGTCGGCACTCAGCGCGCCGGCCAGCGCCTGGCAGGCGTTGGGGCTGAAGGATGCCAGTATAGACGCCCGGCGCAGCCCGCAAGTGCGCGACGGCGCATTGGCTGCAATGCGCTGGATAGAGCGTCCGGGCCAGCATTTACTGATGTGGGACAGGCCTGGCTACCCGGCGTTGCTGGCCGAGATAGACGATCCGCCGCCGCTGTTGTTCGTCGCGGGCGAGCCCGCTTTGCTCGAGCAACCGCAACTGGCGATCGTGGGCAGCAGGCGTGCTTCACCCCCGGCGCTGGATACCGCGGGCGCGTTTTCCCGATGCCTTTCCCAGGCGGGTTTCACCATCACCAGCGGGCTGGCACTGGGCGTCGACGGTGCCGCTCATCGGGCTGCGTTGAAGGCTGGCGGGTACACCATCGGGGTGCTCGGCACGGGGTTGCAAAAACTTTATCCACAGCGCCACCGTGACCTGGCCAGGGCGATGATCGACAGCGGTAGCGCGCTGGTTTCCGAGTATCCGCTGGACGCTGGGCCACTGGCCGGCAACTTTCCGCGCCGTAACCGGATCATCAGCGGCTTGTCGCTGGGTGTGCTGGTGGTCGAGGCCAGCCTCGCCAGTGGCTCGTTGATCACCGCACGGCTCGCCGCCGAACAGGGGCGGGAGGTGTACGCGATTCCTGGGTCCATTCATCACCCCGGCGCCAAGGGCTGCCACCAGCTGATCCGCGATGGCGCCCTGCTGGTGGAAAGCGTGGAGCAGATCCTCGACAGCCTGCGCGGTTGGCAGAACCTGCCGCCCGCAGTTGTGGATAAACCCGCCCATCCCCTGCTCGCCCTGCTCCACGCTGCCCCCCACACCAGCGAGGGCCTGGCCCACAGCAGCGGCCTGCCGTTGGCCCAGGTGCTTGCCAGTCTCACCGAGCTGGAGCTCGAAGGCCGGGTGAGCAACGAAGCCGGGCGTTGGTTTGCCCGTGCCGGCTAAGTACACTGCGCGCACGGCGTTTATGCGGAGAGACGGAAAATGGTGAGCAGTTGGCGTGTGCAACAAGCCGCGCGCGAGGTGAAGGCGGGTGCGGTGATCGCCTATCCGACGGAAGCGGTCTGGGGCCTGGGCTGCGACCCGTGGAACGAGGACGCGGTGTATCGCCTGCTGGCGCTCAAGTCGCGCCCTGTGGATAAAGGGCTGATCCTGGTCGCCGACAACATCCGCCAGTTCGACTTTCTGTTCGAGGATTTCCCCCAGGACTGGATCGACCGCATGAGCGCCACTTGGCCAGGGCCTAACACCTGGCTGGTGCCGCACCAGGGCCTGCTGCCCGAATGGGTGACCGGGCAGCACGACACCGTGGCGCTGCGGGTCAGCGATCATCCACAGGTGCGGGAGTTGTGCGCGCTGGTCGGGCCGCTGATCTCCACCTCCTGCAACCCGGCCGGGCGGCCGGCGGCCAAGAGTCGGTTGCGGGTGGAGCAGTATTTCCACAACGAGCTGGATATGGTGCTGGGTGGGGCGTTGGGTGGGCGGAAGAACCCGAGCCTGATTCGCGACCTGGCGACCGGCGAGGTTGTGCGCCCGGGTTGATACCGCTGGCGAGGGCTTCGCCCTCGTTTCGCGGCACAAGGCCGCTCCTACAGGCAATCGCGATCCCCTGTAGGAGCGGCCTTGTGCCGCGAAAGGGCCGCAAAGCGGCCCCAGAATCCCCGCCGATTTTTCTGATTTGCACCCAGATGGCTGCCCATTCTGAATTCAGAGAAATATCCTACGCAGTCTGTCGACTGCCATTACCTTCTCAGTGGGAACTCCTGCCTCTAGGCTCCAGACCATCGCCGAATAACTTGGCGATCGGGTGTGGTAACCCGGTAACAGGAAGGTATCAGAGTCGTCTATGGCGGCTGTGCGCGGGAGGCTTTCGAGCCTGCCGGGTCTGGTACCTCCCCGGTTTACCACCCCGTGTACAGCTGCCACCCATTCGTGTGGTAACGGACGAGGTGTCAGCCCTACTCTGGTAGAGGTTGCCATGAACAAGAAGATTGTTCCCGATCCACCACTCCCAAACACCACAACCCACCCTTTCGGCCGCTGCGACGCCGGCCACCCTCCACTCTTCACCGTAAACCCCAGCATCGAAGCCCACGACGCCCTGGTACACGTCGCGCTCTACCTGCGCTGTGCCTACGACACCGGCATCAAGGCCCTCGATCACCTGCGCGATGAGGGGCGAGGCATGTACTGGTCCAGCCTGCATTCGCTGGAAATGGCGGAGGGGTTGGTGGAGGCGATGCTCGATGGCCTCGAGTCGGCTCCAGCGTTGAAGAAACCCGCCGGCTGAACTGACGCAATCGCGGGGCAAGCCCGCTCCCACGCCGATCTCTGGTCATGACGTGGGAGCGGCGGTTCGCCGCTGCGACTTGCCCCGCGATGAAATAGAAACTGGGAAATACCCTACGTGTCACACCGATCCAATCACGTTCTCGCTGAAGGTTTGGGCCGGTAATCTCCCTTTGCTTTGCGCAGCACTCCATCCCGAGTGATGAAGACGCCGACGGCGGGTCGTTGAGATTTGTACACAGCTTTGTACAATGTTCGCTCAGCTCTCCTTTGTAATTTGGGAAGGATTGGACAAATGCATGTACTGACTTTTAGCCAAGCTCGCGCCGACCTGAAGCAAACGATGGATGACGTATGCCGTGACCATGAGCCGGCCATCATCACGCGCCAACGTGGTGAGCCGGTGGTCATGCTGTCCCTGGAGGATTACAACGGCATGCAGGAGACCCTTTACTTGCTAGGGTCATCTGCCAACGCAAGGCGCTTGCGTTCATCAGTCGAGCAGCTGCGGTCGGGTCAGCCAGTTACCCAAGAGCTGATCATCGATGAACATGAAGTCAAAGCAACGCAACAAGACTGAGGCTCGGAATTCCGTGAGTGTTGCGTTCACTGTCGAGGGGTGGGAGGACTATCACCACTGGCGCGAAGCTGATTCGGTGATCTTCGAGGCAGTCAATGTGCTTATTCGCGAGTGCTGCCGCACACCCTTCAAAGGGACGGGCAAACCTGAGCCGCTCAAGGGTGATCTTTCCGGGTTCTGGTCTCGTCGCATCACCCGAGAGCACCGTCTGGTCTACTTCTATGAAGGTGGCCGGTTGACGGTACTGCAATGCCGGTTCCACTACGACTGAGCAATAGCATCGCGGGACAAGTCGCAGCGGCGAACCGCCGCTCCCACGCCGGTCTCTGATTATGGCGTGGGAGCGGCGGTGCGCCGCTGCGACTTGCCCCGCGATAGGGCCCTCAAGGTAGAAGCACAGTCGAGCCAACAGTCCGCCGCGCCGACAACTCCGTCTGCGCCTTGGCCGCCTCGCTCAATGGATACCGCTGCTGGATATCCACAACGAGCTTGCCACTGGCGATCATCGCGAACAGGTCGTCAGCCATTGCCTGGGTGTTCTCGGCATTGTTGGCGTAGCTCCCCAGCGTCGGCCGGGTGACATACAACGACCCCTTCTGCGACAGGATCCCCAAGTTGACCCCGGTTACCGCGCCGGAGGCATTGCCAAAGCTGACCATCAAACCGCGCGGCCGCAGGCAATCCAGCGAAGTCAGCCAGGTATCGGCGCCCACTCCGTCATACACCACCGAGCACTTCTGACCGTCGGTCAGCTCCAGCACGCGCTCCGCCACGTCTTCATGGCTGTAGTCGATGGTCGCCCAGGCGCCGAGGGCCTTGGCCCGTTCGGCTTTCTCAGCAGAGCTGACGGTACCGATCAGCTTCGCCCCCAGTGCCTTGGCCCACTGGCATGCCAGCGACCCCACACCGCCGGCGGCGGCGTGGAACAGCACGAAGTCCCCCGGCTGCACGGCATGGGTCTGCTTGAGCAAATACTGCGTGGTCAGCCCCTTGAGCATCACCGCTGCCGCCTGTTCGAAGCTGATCGCCTCCGGCAGCTTCACCAGGTTGGCCTCCGGCAGCGTATGCACCTCGCTGTAGGCCCCCAGCGGCCCACCGGCATAGGCCACGCGGTCGCCGACCTTGATCCGGCTGACGCCCTCGCCCACCGCCTCGACCACGCCGGCCGCTTCGGTGCCCAGGCCAGACGGCAGCGCAGGCGGCGCATACAGCCCGCTGCGGAAATAGGTGTCGATGAAATTCAAGCCGATCGCATGGTTACGCACCCGCACTTGCTGCGGGCCGGGCGGTGCCGGGTCGAACTCCACCAGTTGCAGGACTTCCGGGCCGCCATGCTGGCTGAACTGGATACGCTTGGCCATCACACACTCCTGTTGTCGAGGGTCGCAAAGGCCTTCTATCGGACGCCTTTGCTTGACCGCCGTCAACTGCGACGCGGCGTCGGCCGGTGGTATGCTACGCGGCGAATTTTCCCGCTCCTTCCAGGTGACCCGATGACCAGCCGCACCGAGGCCGTAAAAGCCTACCTGCTCGACCTGCAAGACCGCATCTGCTCTGCCCTCGAAACCGAAGACGGCGGCGCCCGCTTCGTCGAGGATGCCTGGGTGCGCGATGCCGGCGGCGGCGGTCGCACACGGGTGATCGGCGAGGGCAAGGTGATCGAGAAAGGTGGGGTGAATTTTTCCCACGTGTTCGGCGCCGGCCTGCCGCCGTCGGCCAGTGCCCACCGGC
Organism: Mitsuaria sp. RG; assembly: GCF_028369275.1. Lineage (NCBI taxonomy): Bacteria > Pseudomonadati > Pseudomonadota > Betaproteobacteria > Burkholderiales > Sphaerotilaceae > Roseateles > Mitsuaria sp. RG. The sequence continues at coordinate 19,633 of NZ_JAQMYQ010000018.1, read as the reverse complement.
CGGAGCTGGCGGGCCGTGGTTTCGAGGCCCTGGGCGTGTCGCTGGTGATCCACCCGCACAACCCGCATGTGCCGACTTCCCACGCCAACGTGCGCTTCTTCATCGCCGAAAAAGAAGGCGAAGAGGCGGTATGGTGGTTCGGCGGTGGCTTCGACCTGACCCCGTACTACGGCAATGAAGAAGACTGCGTGCACTGGCACCGCGTCGCCGAGCAGGCCTGCGCGCCGTTCGGCGCCGATGTCTACCCACGCTACAAGGCCTGGTGCGACCGCTATTTCCACCTCAAGCACCGTGGCGAGCCGCGTGGCATTGGCGGCCTGTTCTTCGACGACCTGAACGAGTGGGACTTCGACACCTGCTTCGCCTTCATGCGCGCCATCGGCGACGCCTACGTCGATGCCTATCTGCCGATCATCCAGCGCCGCAAAGACACGCCGTACACTGCCAAGCAGCGTGAATTCCAGGAATACCGCCGTGGCCGCTACGTCGAGTTCAACCTGGTCTACGACCGCGGCACCCTGTTCGGTTTGCAGTCAGGCGGTCGCACCGAGTCGATCCTGATGTCGCTGCCGCCGCAGGTACGCTGGGGTTACGATTGGAAAGCGGAGCCTGGCAGCGAGGAAGCGCTCCTGACCGACTACTTCCTGCAGGACCGCGACTGGCTCGCCCAGTAAGCCAGTGGATAACCGAGGAGCCCTCATGGACCAATACGTCGTATTCGGCAACCCCATCGGCCACAGCAAGTCGCCGCTGATCCACCGCCTGTTCGCCGACCAGACCGGCCAGGACCTGGAGTACGGCACCCTGCTGGCGCCGCTGGATGAGTTCAGCGACTGCGCCACAGGCTTCTTCAAGCAAGGCAGCGGCGCCAACGTCACCGTGCCGTTCAAGGAAGAGGCCTATCGCCTGTGCGACAGCCTCACCCCGCGTGCACAGCGTGCCGGTGCGGTGAACACCCTGACCAAGCTGGCTGACGGCACCTTGCAGGGTGACAACACCGACGGTGCGGGGCTGGTGCGTGACCTGACGGTGAACGCCGGGGTGGTCTTGACTGGCAAGCGCATCCTTATCCTTGGCGCCGGCGGTGCTGTTCGGGGTGTGCTGGAGCCTATCCTGGCGCACAACCCGCAATCGTTGGTGATCGCCAACCGTACCGTTGAGAAAGCCGAGCAACTGGCGCGAGAGTTCGACGAGCTGGGGCCGGTGGTGGCCAGTGGTTTCGGCTGGTTGCAGGAGCCGGTGGACGTGATCATCAACGCCACTTCGGCGAGCCTGTCCGGCGAGCTGCCGCCGATTGCCGACAGCCTGGTCGAGGCGGGGCGCACGGTCTGCTATGACATGATGTATGGCAAGGAGCCGACGCCGTTCTGCCAGTGGGCCACCAAGCTTGGCGCGGCCAAGGTGCTGGATGGGCTGGGGATGCTGGCCGAGCAGGCGGCTGAGGCGTTCTTTATCTGGCGGGGAGTTAGGCCGGAGACTGGGCCGGTCTTGGATGAGCTGCGCCGACTACTCGCTCGTAGCTGAGATTGCTGGGGCCGCTTTGCGGCCCTTTCGCGGCACAAGGCCGCTCCTACAGAGGACCGCGCACTCTTGTAGGAGCGGCCTTGTGCCGCGAAAGGGCTGCAAAGCAGCCCCAGGATCTAAAAGGTCAATCATCGAACCGGATCGGACACTGCTCCACCCCCTCCAGCTTCTGTAACTCCTCGATCACCTGCGGCCGTGCCCGCTGCAACGTCAGGCTACCGCCATTGCGCATCAACCGCCGCGCCTCGCGGTGCAACATATCCACACCCGAATAGTCGATGAAGTTCACCTGTCGCGCATCGATCACCACATGCGGCCCCTGGCAGCGCTGCAAGCGCACCTGCAGGTAATGCGCCGCGCCGAAGAAGATCGACCCGCCCACCCGCAACACGTCCGCCTCCCCTTCCCGGCTCTGCTGCACTCGCGGCCTCGAGGTGCGCTTGAGGTAGAAGAACAGCGATGCCAGCACCCCGGCGTAGATCGCCGTTTGCAGCTCCAGCAGCAGGGTCGCGGCGGCGGTCAGCGCCATCACCAGGAACTCCGAGCGGCTGACCCGGAACAGCGCGCGGATGCCGCGATGGTCCACCAGCCCCCAGCAGATCAGCAGGATGCTGCCTGCCATTGCCGGGATCGGCAGATGGGCGATCAGCCCGGCACCAGCGACCGCGAACAGCGCCACCCACAGCGCCGAGAACACCCCGGCCAACGGTGAGCGGGCGCCTGCGTCGTAGCTGAGCCCGGAGCGGGTAAAGGAGCCGGAGGACAGGTAGCCGGAGAACAATGCCCCCATGATGTTCGACAGGCCCTGGGCGCGGATCTCCTGGTTGGCGTCGATCAGTTGCTCGGAGCGCGCGGACAGGGAGCGGGCGATGGACAGGCTGGTGACCAGCCCAAGCATGCCGATGGCCACGGCGCTGGGCAGCAGGCGCAGCATCAGTTCCACATCGAGTAGCGGCAGTGGGCTGAGCGGTGGCAACTGGCCGATGAAAGCAGGCACGCGTGGCACATGGCCGAACACGCCGGGCAACAGCCAAGCCGCCAGGCTGACCAGCAGCAGACTTATCAACAGGCTAGGCCAGCGTGGACGCCACAGCTTCAATACAACACCAATCGCCAGGGTGCTCAGTCCGAGTACCAGCGATGGCATGTCCACCTCGCCAATATGACCGGCCAATTCCTGCACGGTCTTCAGAGCCGTGGCCTGGCTAGATAGGTCCAGGCCCAGCAGGTTGGGCAATTGGCCCAGGGCGATGACAACGGCGGCACCGAGGGTGAAGCCCAGCACCACCGAATGGGAGACGAAGTTGACCAGCGCGCCGAAGCGCAGCAGCCCCAGCAAGAGTTGGAAGATGCCGCCGAGAAAGGTCAGCAGCAGCACCAGGGTCACGTAGTCGGCGCTGCCGACCACGGCCAGTGGGCTGATGCTGGCGTACAGGACGATGGAGATAGCGGCGGTGGGGCCGCAGATCAGGTGCCAGGAAGAGCCCCATAGGCAGGCGACCAGCACCGGCACGATGGCGGCGTACAGGCCGTACTCGGCGGGCAGGCCGGCGATCAGGGCGTAGGCGATAGATTGCGGCAGGGCGAGGATGGCGCCGCTCAGGCCCACCAGCATGTCCTGGCGCAGGCTGCGGCCCGATTGGCGGGGGAGCCAGGTGAGGAAGGGCAGCAGGTGGGTAAGACGAGACATGCGTCATTCCTGTTCAGTATCGCTGGCGAGGGCTTTGCCCTCGTTTCGCGGCACAAGGCCGCTCCTACAGGGATTCGCGCTCGCCTGTAGGAGCGGCCTTGTGCCGCGAAAGGGCCGCAAAGCGGCCCCGGCAGCCTAACAGACAAAAATCAGAGTTTGGCTTTGACCGTTTCTGCTGCATCCCCGCCAGCTTTGGTGGTCACCCCCGCGAGCCAGGCATTAAGCACCTGTGGATGGGCCTTCACCCAACCCCTGGCTGCCTCATCAAAGCTCACCTTCTTATCCACAACCTCGGCCATGATGCTGTTCTCCATATCCAGCGTGAACGTCAGGTTGCCCAGCAACTTCGCCGCATTCGGGCACACCTGTGGATATCCCTTGCGGGTCAGCGTGTACACATCACCTTTGCTGCCAAACCATTTTTCGCCACCCGTGAGGTAATGCATCTTCAACTTCACGTTCATCGGGTGCGGGGTCCAACCCAGGAAGGTGATGAACTGCTGCTTCTTCACTGCCCGATCCACCTGGGCCAACATCGCCTGCTCGCTGGACTCGACCAGCTTCCACTGGCCGAGCTCGAAGTCGTTCTTGTCGATGATCTCCTTCAGCGACAGGTTGGCCGGCGCGCCGGAGCCGATGCCATAGAGCTTCTTGTCGAACTTGTCGGCGTACTTGTGCAGGTCGGCGAAGTCCTTCACGCCGGCCTCCCACACATAATCGGGCACCGCCAGGGTGAACTCGGTGCCCTCCAGGTTGCGCGCCAACTGCTGCACGTCGCCATTGGCGATGAACTTGTCATGAAAACCCTGCTGCGCCGGCATCCAGTTGCCGAGGAAGGCATCCACCCGGCCATCCTTGAGGCCGCCGTAGATGATCGGCACGGCCAGGCTGTCAATCTTCACCTGGTAACCCAGGCTTTCCAGGAGCAGGCGGGCGACAGCGTTGGTGCTGGCAATATCGCTCCAGCCGGGGTCGGCCAGCTTCACGGTGCTGCATTGCGCGTCGCCGTCGGCGGCGTGGGCCGTGCCCAGGCTCAGGGCCAGGGCGAGCACGGCGGTGGAGAACTTCTGCATGGCGGCCTCTCTTCTCAATCCAGGGGTGCGGGCTGTGGATAACGTGCCTTGCGCTCGAGGTCGTCGAGATCGATGTGGTTGCGCATGTACTGTTGGCTGGCGTCCACCAGGGGTTGGTGGTCCCAGCTTTTCAGCGTGCCGATGGCCAGCGCCTCGGCCACCAGGCGGCGGCGGCGCTGGCTGGCCAGCACCTGCTGGCGCAGGCTGGGGATATCCCAGCGCTGGCGTGCTTCATCGACAAATGCCTGCAGCAGCGCCTGGTGCTCCGGGCTGCCGGTGAGGTTCTCCCGCTCGTGCGGGTCGCGGCTCAGGTCGTAGAGTAAACAGGGGTCGTCCTCGCTGTACACGAACTTGTATGCGCCGCGGCGGATCATCATCAGCGGGCCGACGGTGCCTTCGGCCATGTACTCGCCGATCACCTCGTCATGGCCCCCCTGCCCTTGCAGGTGGCCGAGCAGCGAGCGGCCGTCCAGATGAAGGGTGTTATCCACAGCGCCGCCGGCCAACTCGACCAGGGTCGGCAGCAGATCGCAGGTGGATACGCTGGCGCTGACCCGCGCTGGTGCGAAGCGTTTGGGCGCGTGGATCAGCAACGGCACCCGCGCCGACATCTCGAACCAGTGCATCTTGTACCAGAGCCCGCGCTCGCCAAGCATGTCGCCGTGGTCGCCGGAGAAGACGATCAGGGTGTCGTCGGCCAGGCCGCAGTCTTCCAGCGTCTGCACAAGCAGGCCGATATTGTCGTCGATGTAGCTGCAGGCGCCGAAGTAGGCGCGGCGGGCATCGCGGATCTTGTCCACGGGCAGCGGCTTGTCCCACAGGTCGTAGACCTTGAGCAGACGTTGCGAGTGAGGGTCTTGCTGACACTGGGTGATCACGTCGCCTGGCAGCGGGATATCCACCGCCTCGTAGAGATCCCAGTAGCGTTTGGGGATGGTGTACGGGTCATGCGGGTGGGTCATCGACACGGTCAGGCAGAAGGGCCGGCCATCGTCTTCGCGCACGTGGTCGTAGAGGTACTGGCGTGCCTTGAACACCACCTCTTCGTCGAAATCCAGCTGGTTGGTACGCACGCAGGGTCCGGCCTGCAACACCGAGGACATGTTGTGGTACCAGCTAGGGCGCTCGTCGGGGGCGTCCCAGTTCACCGCCCAGCCGTAATCGGCCGGGTAGATGTCGCTGGTCAGTCTTTGCTCATAGCCATGCAACTGGTCCGGGCCGCAGAAATGCATCTTGCCCGACAGCGCGGTGCGGTAGCCGAGGCGGCGCAGGTAGTGGGCGTAAGTCGGTATATCGGCGGGGAAATCGGCGGCGTTGTCATAGGCGCCGATGCGGCTGGGCAACTGGCCGCTGACCAGGGTGAAGCGCGAGGGGGCGCACAGCGGGCTGTTGCAGTAGGCGGAATCGAACACCACGGCCTGCTCGGCGAGGCGCGCCAGGTTGGGCATCCTGATCGGCGACGGGGTGTAGATCGGCAGCAGCGGCGCGGCCATCTGGTCGGCCATGATGAACAGTATGTTGGGTTGCTTCATGGTTACTTCCATCGTCGAGGGTTATGGAGAACGCTTGCAATCCAGCATGGTGCTGTGGATAACGTGGGTAAAGCCCACGTCGGGCAATGACTGGGATTAGCCAAGCTTATGTTTGAGCACCTTGCGGAACTGTCCCTCGATGCCCTGCGTGTATTCGAGGCCGCCGCACGTCTGCGTGGCTTTACTGCCGCTGCCCTGGAGCTGGGCACCACGCAGCCGGCGGTGAGCCAGCAGGTGAAGCGCCTGGAGGCGCGGCTGGGGACGCGATTGTTCGATCGCATCTACCGGGGCATCGAGCTGACCGAAGCGGGCCAGTTGCTGTTCGAACAGGTGCATCAAGGGTTGCAGGCCATGGACGAGGGTGTTGCCCAGGCCAGTGGCCGCGGGCAGCGCGAGGTGTTGCAGGTGGCCACCGACTTCGCCTTCGCGGCGTTCTGGCTGATGCCGCGCTTGCAACGCTTTCACGAGGCCAATCCACAGGTGGATGTGAGCCTGGTCACCGGCGAGCGCAGCCAGGGGATGTTGCGCCCGGACATCGATGTGGCGGTGCTGTTTGGCGATGGGCGCTTTCACCAGGGTGAGAGCCGCTGGTTGTTCGACGAGGAGGTCTTCCCGGTCTGCAGTCCGCGGCTGGCTCATGGCAAACCCTTGTCAGCCGTGGCTTTGCAACGATTGCCCTTGCTGCATCTGAAGGGCGAGCAGGCCAGTCGCTGGTTCGATTGGGCGGGGGTGTTTCGTGGTCTTGGTGTGGACAGCCCGCCTCCGTCCGGGCAGCTACGGTTTGATAACTACACGCTGCTGATTCAGGCCGCGATTGCCGGGCAAGGGGTGGCCATCGGTTGGGCACATCTGGTTGATGGGCTGGTCGAGCAAGGGTTGTTGTGTCGGCCTATGGAAGGCAGTCTGCGGTCGGAGCGCGGGTATTACGTAGTGCTGCCGCCGCGCAAACGACGCGGGGCGCTGATCCAGCGGTTCGTAGATTGGCTGGAGCTGGAGCGCATGTAGGAGCGGCCTTGTGTCGCGAAAGGGCTGCAAAGCAGCCCCGGTAGTGTTGCGGGATTGCCATAATCTGGGGCCGCTTCGCGCCCCTTTCGCGGCACAAGGCCGCTCCTACAGGGATGGCGTAGACTTCCAGATGTTCGTATTACTGTAATCAGGAGCCACTGTGCAAAGGATCAAGGGCTATCACGCCCACGTGTACTACGACGCATCGACCATGGAACAGGCCCGTGAGCTGTGCGAGGAGGCGGCGCGCCTGTTCTCCGTGACCATGGGGCGCATGCACCAGAAGCCGGTCGGGCCGCACCCGGACTGGAGCTGCCAGTTGGCCTTCGGGCCGGAATTGGTCGGCGTGGTGCTGCCGTGGCTGGCGCTGTATCGCAATGGGCTGGTGGTGTTCCTGCACCCGGAAACCGGGGATGAGCTGGCGGATCACCGCGATCATGCGATCTGGATGGGGGCGATCAGGCCGTTGGATCTGTCGATTTTCAAAGAGTAGATCGTTGTTGCCTGTGCGGGCCTCTTCGCGGGTAAACCCGCTCCCACAGGTCAGGTGAAACTCTCAGGATCACACCATTACTGTGGGAGCGGGTTTACCCGCGAAGCAGGCGACGCGGATCAGGCCCGGGCGGCGCGCACGCCTTCAGCCAGTGCCGAGCACAGGCTCAGCACATCCTTCACTGCCTGTCCGGCATCCTTGGCCTGGGCGATCTTGTCGACCAGCGCCGAACCCACCACCACGCCATCGGCCAAACGGGCAATGGCTGCGGCCTGTTCGGGCGTGCGGATACCAAAGCCAACACTGATCGGCAGATCGGTATGCCGACGCAGGCGTGCAATGGCCTCGGTCACATGCTCGGTGGTTGCCGAACCGGCACCGGTCACACCGGCCACCGACACGTAGTAGACGAACCCGGAGCTGCGCTCCAGCACGCGCGGCAGGCGCGCATCGTCGGTGGTCGGGGTGGTCAGGCGGATGAAGTCGATACCCGCGGCCTGGGCCGGAGTGGCCAGCTCGGCGTCGTGCTCCGGTGGCAGGTCGACGATGATCAGGCCATCGACGCCGGCTTCCTTCGCCTCGGCGACGAACTGCGCCACGCCGAAACGGTGGATCGGGTTGTAGTAACCCATCAGTACGATCGGTGTGGTCTGGTTATCCACACGGAATTCGCGAACCATCTGCAGGGTCTTGGCCAGGGTCTGGCCGGCTTCCAGGGCGCGCAGGGTGGCGAGCTGGATGGCCACGCCGTCGGCCATGGGGTCAGTGAACGGCATCCCCAGTTCGATCACGTCGGCACCGGCCGCTGGCAGGCCCTTGAGGATCTCCAGCGAAGCGTCGTAGCCCGGGTCGCCGGCAGTGACGAAGGTGACCAGTGCCGAGCGGCCTTCGGCCTTCAGTTCGGCGAAGCGTTGTTCGAGACGGCTCATGCCTGTTTCTCCTGGGCGGCCATGTGGTTCATCACGGTTTGCATGTCCTTGTCACCACGACCGGACAGGCAGATCACCATCAGGTGGTCCTTGGGCAGCTTCGGCGCGCGCTTGATCGCCTCGGCCAGGGCGTGGGAGCTTTCCAGCGCCGGGATGATGCCTTCCAGGCGGCAGGTGGCGTGGAAGGCGTCGAGGGCCTCGTCGTCGGTGATGCTGACGTACTCCACGCGCTTCACTTCGTGCAGGTAGGCATGCTCCGGGCCGATGCCGGGGTAGTCCAGGCCTGCCGAGATCGAGTGGGCGTCGGTGATCTGGCCGTCGTCGTCCTGCAGCAGGTAGGTGCGGTTGCCGTGCAGTACGCCCGGCACGCCGCCGTTCAGGCTGGCCGCGTGCTTGTCGGTGTGCACGCCGTGGCCGCCGGCTTCGACGCCGATGATCTGCACGCTGGCATCATCGAGGAAGTCGTGGAACAGGCCCATGGCGTTGGAGCCGCCGCCGACGCAGGCGATCAGGCTGTCGGGCAGGCGCCCTTCCTTCTCCTGCAACTGGGCGCGGGTTTCCTTGCCGATGATCGACTGGAAGTCGCGGACCATCGCCGGGTACGGGTGGGGACCTGCCACGGTGCCGATCAGGTAGAAGGTGTCGTCGACGTTGGTGACCCAGTCACGCAGGGCCTCGTTCATGGCGTCCTTGAGCGTGCCGGTGCCGGCGGTCACCGGGACGATCTCGGCGCCCAGCAGCTTCATGCGGAACACGTTGGCCTGCTGACGCTCGATGTCGGTGGCGCCCATGTAGATCACGCAAGGCAGGCCGAAGCGCGCGGCGACGGTGGCTGTGGCCACGCCATGCATGCCGGCGCCGGTCTCGGCGATCAGGCGTTTCTTGCCCATGCGCCTGGCCAGCAGCACCTGGCCGATGCAGTTGTTCACCTTGTGCGCGCCGGTGTGGTTGAGCTCTTCACGCTTGAAGAAGATCTTCGCGCCGCCGCAGTGCTCGGTCAGGCGCTCGGCGAAGTACAGCGGGTTGGGGCGGCCGATGTAGTCGCGCTGGAAGTAGGCCAGTTCTTCGAGGAACTTGGGGTCGGCCTTGGCGGCTTCGTATTCGCGGGCCAGGTCCAGCACCAGGGGCATCAGGGTTTCGGCCACGTAGCGGCCGCCGAACGAGCCGAACAGGCCGTTGGCATCGGGGCCGGCGCGGTATTGGGTCTGGGTCATGGGGCGCTCCATAAGCGGTGTATGGGTTGGGATCGTGCTGGCTTCTTCGCGGGTAAACCCGCTCCCACAGGTACGGCGTCGCACTTGGAATCTGTGGGAGCGGGCTTGCCTGCGAAGAGGCCGACACTGGTCGATGGGCTTTACTCTACCCATGACATGCCCGGCTGAAAACCGATAAGATTGCGAAAACCTGTCAGGAAAACTCACAAGTCAAATGGCCCAGGACCTTCCCCCCCTCAACGCCCTGCGGGCCTTCGAGGCGACCGCCCGGCTGAACAGTGTCAGCCAGGCTGCCGAAGCACTTCACGTCACCCATGGCGCCGTCAGCAGACAGATCAAGGTGCTTGAGGAGCATCTGGGCGTGGCCCTGTTCGCCAAGGACGGTCGTGGCGTCAAACTCACAGATGCCGGGGTGCGCCTGCGTGATGCCAGCTTCGAGGCCTTCGACCGCTTGCGCAGTGTCTGTGCCGAGCTTTCCCGCGATGCCGACGAAGCGCCCTTCGTGCTCGGTTGTTCCGGCAGCCTGCTGGCGCGCTGGTTCATCCCGCGCCTGGGACGTTTGAAAGCTGACCTGCCGGAGTTGCGCCTGCACCTTTCAGCTGGCGAAGGCGATCTCGATCCTCGCCGCCCGGGGCTGGATGCCCTGCTGGTCTATGCCGAACCGCCATGGCCGGCGGACATGCAGGTGCATGTGCTCGCCGAAGAGCGGATCGGCCCGGTGATGAGCCCGCACTTCGAAGGCTTCGATCGTTTGAAAGCCGCGCCAGCCGTGGCTTTGCAACGAGAGGCGGTGTTGCACACGACCTCGCGGCCACAGGCCTGGCCGACCTGGGCGCAGCAGCATGGCATCGAGCCCGGCGCGCTGAGTTACGGCCAGGCATTCGAGCATTTGTACTACCTGCTGGAGGCGGCGGTGGCAGGGCTTGGCGTGGCCATCGCGCCACAACCGCTGGTGGCGGACGACCTGAAGGCCGGGCGGCTGGCTGCGCCATGGGGCTTCTCACCGACCCGCGCCGCGTTGGCCCTGTGGGTGCCCCGGCGCGCCGCGGACGGGCGCGCCGAGCAGCTGGCGCAATGGCTGCGCCGGGAGCTGCAACAGCAGGCCGGCTAGCTGCGCCGGCACATCAGGTAGGCGGCCAGCAGGCCGAGGGCGCCGACTGCCACACCGACGGTGGTCCAAGGGTGTTCCTGGGCATAGTCGCGGGTGGCGACACCGGTCTGGCGGGTGCGGGTCTTCACTTCCTCGTAGGCGTCACCGAGCAGGCTGCGTGAATGCTTGAGGGCGTTTTCGGCATTGCCGCGCAGCGCCTTCATGGTCTTGTGCGACTCCTCCGAGGCATCGTGCTTGAGGTGCTCCAGCGTCTTGAGCAGGCTTTCGATCTCGGCTTCCATGCTTTCCAGGGAGGCTTGGCGCAGGGAATTGCGTGGCATGTTGACTCTCCTTCGCGGTATGGGCTGTAAGGAGTGCGACTGCGCGGCAGTGGGAAAGTGCAGTCGAACTTTCTCCTGCGGCGATCGCTCGCAGGTAAACCGGGCCTGCGCTGCTAGGCTCAACGGACTACCCAACCAAGGAGAGCACTCATGTCGGATCATCACACCTACAAGAAGATCGAGCTGGTCGGATCCTCCCCCACCAGCATTGAAGAAGCGATCAACAATGCCCTGGCCGAGGCCGGCAAGAGCATCAAGCACCTGGAGTGGTTCGAGGTGGTCGATACCCGCGGGCACATCCGCGACAACAAGGCCGCGCACTTCCAGGTGACGCTGAAGGTGGGCTTTCGCATCGCCAACAGCTGAAACGAAGCTGGGCTAGGCTTGCCCGGCCTGATCGGGTAATAAGGTTGCAGGGCGCGAGCTTCGCGCCCTTTTCGTCTTTGATCTGTACAAGGAAAGCGATCGATGAAGAAGTTGATTCTGGCCGTGGGGCTGATGGCATTGGCCGGCGGCGCGCTGGCGGCGGGCAAGCCGTGCGAGGAGCTCAAGGCGGAGATTGCGGCGAAGCTGGATGCCAAGGGGGTGAAGGGCTATACGCTGGAGATCGTCAACAAGGGCGATCCGGCGGGCAAGGTGGTCGGCACCTGCGAGGGCGGGACCAAGGAGATTGTCTACCGCCGTGGCTGATGCGCTGGATTCTTCGCGGGCAAGCCCGCTCCCACAGGTATTCCACTGTTATCAAGGTCAGTGAGGTACCTGTGGGAGCGGGTTTACCCGCGAAGAAGATCACTCGGTCTTGAGGGCCTGCGCCATCAGCTCATAGGACCTGATCCGGTCGGCATGCTCATAAAGATCACTGGTAAAGATCAGCTCATCCGCCCCGGTCTGTTCCAGCAGCACCTCCACCTTCGCCCGCACCTTCTGCGGGCTGCCGATCATCGCCAGGCCCAGGAAGCTGCTCACCGCATCGCGCTCATGGGGCAGCCATAGTCCATTCATGCTTTCGACCGGCGGGCGCTGCATAAGGCTCTGGCCACGGATCAGCGCAAGGATGCGCTGGTACACCGACGTCGCCAGGTACTCGGCCTTTTCGTCGGTCTCGGCCACCACCATCGGGATGCCGAGCATCACGTAAGGCTTGTCCAGCGTGGTGGACGGCTTGAAATGGTCACGGTAGATGCGGATCGCCTCGTGCATGTAGCGTGGCGCGAAGTGCGAGGCGAAGGCATAGGGCATGCCGCGCATGCCGGCCAGCTGGGCGCTGAACAGGCTGGAGCCGAGCAGCCACATCGGCACCTCGGTGTCGTGACCGGGCACGGCGATCACTTTTTGATCATCGGTACGCGGGCCGAGGTAGCGTGACAGTTCCTCGACATCGTCGGGGAAGTCGTCGGCACTGCCGGAGCGTTCACGCCGCAGGGCGCGGGCGGTCATCTGGTCGGAACCCGGGGCGCGGCCCAGGCCCAGGTCGATACGGCCAGGGTACAGGCTGGCCAGGGTACCGAACTGCTCGGCAATCACCAGCGGCGCATGGTTGGGCAGCATCACCCCGCCGGAACCGATGCGGATGGTCGAGGTGCCACCGGCCAGGTAGCCGATCAGCACGGCGGTGGCCGAACTGGCGATGCCGTCCATGTTGTGGTGTTCGGCGACCCAGAAGCGGTTGTAGCCAAAGCGTTCGGCGTGCCGGGCCAGGTCCAGCGAGTTGTGCAGCGATTGCGCCGGGCTGCCATCGGCGCGCACGGGCACCAGGTCGAGGGTGGATATCTTCAGGTCTCGCAGGTGCGTCATTGGAGCCTCCGCTTCAGGTGATTGGCCAAGGGCCTTGCGAACTCTGTATGGGCATATTCGGCGGATTCAATGCCTGCCTGCAGATTGATCTGAACTTGGCGCAGGCCCAGTCCTCAGAACTGTACATACCCAACCCATGTCCGGGAGGCAGCATGAAAAAGACAGCATCGGCGGTCTGGCAAGGTGGTCTGAAGGACGGCAAAGGCCAGATTTCCACTGAAAGCGGCGCGCTCAAGCAGGCGCCCTACGGCTTCAACACCCGCTTCGAGGGCAGCCCCGGGACCAACCCGGAGGAGCTGATCGGCGCCGCCCATGCCGGGTGCTTCTCGATGGCGCTGTCGATGATGCTGGGCGAGGCGGGTTTCACCCCGGAACGTATCGATACCGTTGCCGAAGTGAGTCTCGACAAGCAGGCCGACGGCTTTGCCATTACCGCCGTGCACCTCACGCTCAAGGCAGCAGTGCCGGGTGCCAGCGAAGCGCAATTCAAGGAGATCGCCAACAAGGCCAAGGCGGGTTGCCCGGTCTCCAAGGTACTGAACGCGACTATCAGCCTGGACGCCACCCTGCTTTCCTAGGCGGCGCAACGGCGGCGGTTTCCTGTAGTCTAAACAGCGTTGGCAGCTCGTCTGCCCTGTCTCAGGAGCCGTTCCATGATCCGCGTAGCAATTGGTGTGCTGGCTTCCCTGCTCGCCACGGTCGCACTGGCCGCGCCCAAGCCGTGCGAGGAACTGAAGGCCGAGATCGAAGCGAAGATCCAGGCGCGCGGGGTGACCTCCTACACGCTGGAGATCGTGCCTAACAGCGAAGTCCGCGATCAGAACATGATCGTGGGCAGCTGCGATGGCGGCACGAGGAAGATCATCTACCAGAAGAACGATAGGTAAGGCCGGCTTCCACCTCTGTAGGAGCGGCCTTGTGCCGCGATGGGGCTGCGCAGCAGCACCGGTGATTTTTGTTTGATGCTGAAATCCTGGCGTCCCTATCGCGACACAAGGCCGCTCCAGGCGAATGGCTGTGAGTCCTAGGGAATACAGGTCACGTTGCTCGGCTCGTTGACCACCACCTTGCGGTTGGCGTCGTACAGCAGCACCTGCGGTTGCATCGCCGGGGCCCGTGCCTCCAGGCGATAACGCTGGCCGGCCTTGAAGTCGTTGTAGCGCACGGTGAGATAGCAGGTTCGCTCGGTGGGGTCGGTGCTGAAGCCGCCGGAATGGATCTCGTAGTCAAAGCGCACCACCAGTTCGTGCTTGCCCGGCGTCACCTGGAAGTAGCGACCGTCATCCAGGCGCTGGCCGTCGAGGCGGTCGGCCATGATGGTCCTGCCGGGGGTGATGGTGTAGAGATCGACCCAGGCCTTGCCTGGGTCTACGGGCGGCAAGGGGCTGGCGCACGCCCCCAGTGCACTGAGGGCCATCAGCATCATGGGCTGGCGCATGGTGAAACTCCCGCTCGCGGTTCACAGGTTACAAGCATAGCGCCGTTCGCAGGGTTCAGGTGCGCTGGCAGCCTGCCGGCTCACCTTGGCCGATCAGTTTCTGCTGCTGGTCGTAGAGCTTGATCCAGGGGCGGAAACCGATGCTGCCCGCCTGCATCTGGTAGCGTTGCCCGGCGGTGAAGTCCTTGTAGCTGAGATTGAGCTGGCAGTCGCGCCACAGCGGCTCGTCCACCGGGCCGATGTTGCTGGGCGTCACGGTGAACTGGTAGCGCACGGTCAGCTCATGATTGCCGGGCTGCACCTGGAAATAGCGGGTGTCGGCCCAGTCGCGCTCATCGACCTGCAGGGCGTGCAGCGAGTCGTTGTCACCCGGGGCGAGGTCGATCCAGGCCTGGTTCGGGTCGGCGCGCGGCAGGAATGAGGCACAACCGGACAGCAGCACGAGCGTGCCGGCGGCAAACAGCAGAGTACGCATGGCGAAGCTTCCCCTTGGCGAGATAGTCTTGGTCGCATTCGGCCGACGAGCGAGATAGACAGCCTCGATGTTTGGACTTTTTCTTTTCATGCGCTGCAGCCGTCGGGCTCTGGACCGCGTTTTCACCCGGTTGGTTCCCGTGGCGCTGGGCGTCCTGCTGAGCGGTTGCTCCAGCGTGGGCTATTACGGCCAGTTGGCCGAAGGCCAGTGGCAGTTGTTGCGGGCGCGCCAGCCGCTGGATCGGGTGATCGAGGATCCGGCCACCAGCCCGGTGCTGCGCCAGCGCCTGTCGTTTGCCGAAAAGGCCCGGGCGTTTGCCAGCTCGCAGTTGAAGTTGCCGGACAACGGCAGTTACCGGGTCTACGCCGATTTGGGGCGACCGTATGTGGTGTGGAATGTGTTCGCGACACCTGAGCTGTCGTTGCAGCCGGTGACCCATTGCTTCCCCATCGCCGGCTGCGTGGCTTATCGAGGGTACTACCGGCAGGGCGCGGCCCGCGGCGCGGCGGCGTTGATGCGCCAGGAAGGCCTGGATGTCTATGTGGGAGGCGTGGAGGCTTACTCCACCCTGGGATGGTTCGATGACCCGATTCTGTCGACCATGGCCGGCTGGGGGGATGAGCGCCTGGCCACGGTGATCTTCCATGAGCTGGCGCACCAGCGCTTCTACGTGCAGGACGATACCGAGTTCAACGAGTCGTTCGCCTCGTTCGTCGAACAGGAGGGCACCCGGCAATGGCGCGCGGCACGTGGCTTGGCAGCCATCGACGAGGCTGGCGCCAGGCAGCGCGAGCAGTTCACCCGGCTGGTGCTGGCCAGCCGCGAGCGGTTGCAGGCGATCTATGCCGGGCCGTTGGATGAGGCGAGCAAACGGGCGGCCAAGCAGGTTGAGTTCGAGCGGTTGCGCCGGGAATACCGCGAGGTGCGGGATCGGGATTGGGGCGGGGATCGGCGGTTCGATGCCTGGATCTTTGCGCCATTGAACAATGCCAAGTTGTTGCCTTTTGGGCTTTATGATCAGTGGGTTCCGGCGTTTTCGCAGTTGTTCAAGGATGTTGGTGGGGATTGGTTGAGGTTTTACCAGCGAGTCGAAGAATTGGGTCGGATGCCCATTGATAGGCGCAAGGCACAGTTGGAGCGTCTGATGCCATCGCGGGGCAAGCCCGCTCCCACGCCATGATCAGCTGCCAGCGTGGGACAGAGGACAGCGTGGGAGCGGGCTTGCCCCGCGAAGAGGTCAGCGCGTAAAGGCCTGGTGCAACTCGGCCAGTGTCTCGAAATGGAACGCTGGCGCCTCGGCCTCCAGTTCCTCCCGGCTGCCGAACCCATAGCCCACCGCCACAGCCTGCAACCCATTGCTGCGCGCACCGATCAGGTCATGCTTGCGGTCACCGATCATCAGGGTCTGTGCCGGGGCGAGCCCTTCTTCATCCAGCAGGTGGCGAATCAGCTCGACCTTGTTGGTGCGGGTGCCGTCCAGCTCGCTGCCGTAGATCACCTTGAAGTGCTGGTCGAACTCGAAATGCCGGGCGATCTCGCGGGCATACACCCACGGCTTGGAAGTGGCGATATACAGGGTGCGTCCCTGGCCGTTGAGCGCCTGCAGCAGCTCGGGCACGCCGTCGAACACCAGGTTCTCGTAAAGCCCGGTGACCTTGAAGCGCTCGCGGTAGAAGTTCACCGCATCCCAGGCCTTGGCCTCGTCGAAGCCATAGAACTGCATGAAGGCCTGCAACAGGGGCGGGCCGATGAAGTGCTCGAGGCGGGTCAGGTCCGGCTCGTCGATGCCCAGCTTGGCCAGGGCGTACTGGATCGAGCGGGTGATTCCTGAGCGCGGGTCGGTCAGGGTGCCGTCGAGGTCGAAGAGGATGTTCTGCTGGTGCATGTAATGGATTCCGCTCGAATTCTGGGTCGACTGCTTCGCGGGTAAACCCGCTCCCACAGGCTGTGTGCAAGATCTGTGGGAGCGGGCTTGCCCCGCGATGGCGTCATTGCGGTTGGTCGTAGCCTTCGGCCAGGTGCTGGTCCTTGAGCTTCACGTAGTTGCCGGCACTGTAGGCAAAGAACGCGTGTTCCTGCTCGCTCAGCAGGCGCACCTGCTTCACCGGGCTGCCCATGTACAGGTAGCCGCTGACCAGGCGCTTGCCCGGCGGCACCAGGCTGCCGGCGCCGATGATCACTTCATCCTCGACGATGGCGCCGTCCATGAGGGTGCTGCCCATGCCGACCAGGATGCGGTTGCCCAGGGTACAGCCATGCAGCATGACTTTGTGACCGATGGTCACCTCGTCACCGATGATCAGCGGAAAACCGTCGGGGTTGAACGGCCCGGCGTGGGTGATGTGCAACACGCTGGCGTCCTGCACGCTGGTGCGCGCGCCGATGCGGATGCGGTGCATGTCGCCGCGTACCACGGTCAGCGGCCAGATCGAGCTGTCCTCGCCGATCTCGACGTCGCCGATGACCACCGCCGAGCGGTCGACGAAGGCCCGTGCTCCCACTTTCGGCGTGTGTTGCTGGAAGGTCCGGAGGGCCATGATAGTGTTCCTCTGCAATGCCGATAGGCAGGCTGCCTGCTGCGGTCGGCGTCGATTGTAATTAAGATGGTCCCGTGTTTCTCCTGCCAAGGTACCCGAACCGTGAGTGCGAACAACCCGCTGCTGCAGTCCCATGATCTGCCGCCCTTCTCGGCAATCCGCGCCGAGCATGTGCTGCCGGCGATCGAGCAGATCCTCGCCGACAACCGCAAGGCCATCGCCGAGATCCTCGAAAAGCAGGGCAAGAACCCGACCTGGGCCGGCCTGGTGCTGGCGATGGACGAACTCAACGACCGCCTGGGCGCCGCCTGGAGCCCGGTCAGCCACCTCAATGCGGTGTGCAACAGCCAGGAGCTGCGCGAGGCCTACGAGTCGTGCCTGCCGGCCCTGAGCGCCTATTCCACCGAACTGGGCCAGAATCGCGCCCTGTTCGAAGCCTATGAAGCCCTGGCCGCCAGCCCCGAGGCCGCAGGCTTCGACGTGGCGCAGAAGACCATCATCGACCACGCCCTGCGCGACTTCCGCCTGTCGGGCATCGACCTGCCGGCCGACCAGCAGCAGCGCTACGCCGAAGTGCAGAGCAAGCTCAGCGAGCTGGGCAGCCGCTTCTCCAACCAGCTGCTCGATGCCACCCAGGCCTGGACCAAGCACGTCACCGACGAGGCCGCCCTCGCCGGCCTGACCGACTCGGCCAAGGCGCAGATGGCCGCCGCCGCCCAGGCCAAGGGCCTCGACGGTTGGCTGATCACCCTGGAATTCCCCAGCTATTACGCGGTGATGACCTACGCCGACGACCGCGCCCTGCGCGAAGAGCTGTATGCCGCCTACTGCACCCGCGCCTCCGACCAGGGGCCGAACGCCGGCCAGTTCGACAATGGCCCGGTAATGGAAGAGATCCTCGACCTGCGTCAGGAGCTGGCCAAGCTGCTGGGCTACCCGAACTTCGCCGAGCTGAGCCTGGCCACCAAGATGGCCGAGTCCAGCGACCAGGTGCTGAGCTTCCTGCGCGACCTGGCCAAGCGTTCCAAGCCGTTCGCTGCCCAGGACCTGGAACAGCTCAAGGCCTACGCCGCCGAGCAGGGTACCCCTGAGCTGGCCAGCTGGGACGCCGGCTACTTCGGCGAGAAGCTGCGCGAGCAGCGCTACAGCGTGTCGCAGGAAGCCCTGCGCGCCTACTTCCCGATCGACAAGGTGCTGACCGGCCTGTTCGCCATCGTCCAGCGCCTGTACGGCATCGAGATCGCCGAGCTCAAGGGCTTCGACAGCTGGCACCCGGACGTGCGCCTGTTCGAGATCAAGGAAAACGGCCAGCACGTCGGGCGCTTCTTCTTCGACCTCTATGCCCGCGCCAACAAGCGTGGCGGTGCCTGGATGGACGGCGCCCGCGATCATCGCCGCACCGCCGCCGGCTCGCTGCAGAGCCCGGTGGCCAACCTGGTGTGCAACTTCACCCCGGCCACGCCCGGCAAACCGGCGCTGCTGACCCACGACGAAGTCACCACCCTGTTCCACGAGTTCGGCCACGGCCTGCACCACCTGCTGACCCGCATCGAGCATGCCGGCGTGTCCGGCATCAACGGCGTGGCCTGGGACGCCGTGGAGCTGCCGAGCCAGTTCATGGAGAACTGGTGCTGGGAGCCCGAGGGCCTGGCGCTGATTTCCGGCCACTACGAGACCGGCGAACCACTGCCCCAGGACCTGCTGGACAAAATGCTGGCGGCGAAGAACTTCCAGTCCGGCATGATGATGGTGCGCCAGCTGGAGTTCTCGCTGTTCGACTTCGAGCTGCACGCCACCCACGGCGACGGCCGCGGCGTGCTGCAGGTGCTCGAAGGCGTGCGCGACGAGGTCTCGGTGATGCGCCCGCCGGCCTACAACCGCTTCCCCAACAGCTTCGCGCACATCTTCGCCGGCGGTTACGCGGCGGGTTACTACAGTTACAAGTGGGCCGAAGTGCTGTCGGCCGACGCCTTCTCGCGCTTCGAGGAAGAAGGCGTGCTGAACGCCGAGACCGGCCGTGCCTTCCGCGAAGCCATCCTGGCCCGTGGCGGTTCCCGCGAGCCGATGGTGCTGTTCGTCGACTTCCGGGGCCGTGTGCCTTCCATCGATGCATTGCTGCGCCACAGTGGCCTCACCGAGGACGCGGCGGCATGAGCGAGGTAGCCGTGAGCAAGAGCAAGCGACGTTTCATCGCCGGGGCGGTATGCCCGGCGTGCAGTGAGATGGACAAGCTGATGATGTGGAACGAGGACGGCGTGCCGCACCGCGAGTGCGTGGCCTGCGGGTTCACCGACACCCTGAACGAACAGGGCCTGTCGGTACCCTCGGAGCTGGGCACCCGGGTCAACCACCTGGCGCCCAAGGCGGCGCCGGCCAAGGTGCAGACCGTGCAGTTCTTCCCCAATCCGAAGCTGAAGAAGCCGGAGTAAGCCTGGGCCCGCTTTGCGGGCCAGGGGGGGGGGGGGGGGGGGGGGCCGCGCCCCCCCCCCCCCCCCGGG